>CAZCJB010000085.1:0-11229 GCA_964498795.1 uncultured Rubrivivax sp.
CTGGGGGTGCCGCCTGCGCAGGTGGCTGCCAGTGCCAGTAGCGCCGCTGCGCCCAGCGCTCGCAGCGCTGCTGCGGCCAGGTGTAAGCGCCGCACTGGTCGGTGCGGATGAGGTCGATGCCCTGGCTTTGGTAGCGCGCCACCACGTCGGGCGCCGGGTGGCCAAAGCGGCTGCGATAGCCGGCCTGCACGATGGCCACCTGGGGGTTCACGGCTTGCAAGAAGCTTGCGGTGGAGGAGGTTCGGCTGCCGTGGTGGGGGACGAGAAGAGCATCGGCGCGTAAGTGGGGGGCAGACCGGGATAGCAGCTCAGCCTCTTGGGGAGACTCGATGTCGCCTGTCAGCAGCAGTCGGCTGCCCTGTGCATCGGTGACCTTGAGCACACAACTCATAGCGTTTGATTTGCGGCTCAGAGCATAGTCTTCTCGGCGCGGGTGGACGATTTCAAACCGTACGCCGTCCCACTGCCAGCCCTGCCCCGCCTCACAACGTTGATGCTGAGGTAAGCGAGCATGCAAGGGATGCCCCTCGGCCAATGAAGTGAGCGCAGCGTCCACCCTCACGGCTTTCAACAAGGACAACGTACCGCCTGTGTGGTCCGTGTCGCGGTGACTAAGCAAGAGCAGATGCACTTGCTCTTCACCACGGGCCCGTAACAAGGGCGCCAAAACTCGTTGCCCCGCGTCGCTTTCCGACGAAGTTTGGGGGCCCGTGTCATACACCAGTAAATGATGGCGAGTTCGCAGCAAGACCGACGTGCCCTGACCCACATCCGCCGCGACCGCCTCAAAGTGTCCAATGGCTGGGTAGGACGGAGGAGGCGCCAGCAACGGCATGCACAAGGGAAGCCCCAAGCACCTCAATCTGAGCGGGATGGGCATGATCAGCAGCACTCCCCCCAGCAGACCGGCCATCGAAGCCCAGGCGGGTGCGACGGCTGCAGACCATTGAGCAGCCGGCCAGGTGGCCATGGGTGCGAGTACGGCATGAAGGCCCTGCGTCGCCCATGCAGCAGGCCACCACATCCACGGTATCAAAATCCCCACAAGGGTCAGCGGCGTGACGATCAAGGTCACCCAAGGGATGGCCATCAAGTTGGCCAGGAAGCCCACAATGGAGATTTGCTGAAAGAACACCATGGACAACGGCGCAAGACCCACCGTGGCAATCAGTTGAGTGCGTAACTCGCCGCGAGCCTTTTCAGACACGGCGCCTATCCAGCTCGGCACCTTTGAGGGCTTCACCGGAGAAGCGTCGCATGGCGGCAGCTCGCGGCTCACCGGATCGGACGCAACCAGAACACCTACCGCCACGAAGGAGAGCCAAAACCCCGGCTGGAGCAGCGCCCAAGGATCCAGGAGCGTCACGGCCAATCCTGCATTCAAGACGATAAGGGGTTGTGGCCACCGCAAACCCAAGCTTCGCAACACGGCTACCGTGCCGAGCATAAGGATGGTGCGTTGAGCCGGTACCCCCCAGCCTGCCAAAACGGCATACCAGGCAGCACACATCCACCCACCCCACCGCCGGGCCGTGGGCGCATTCAGGCGCAAAGCCCATGAACCCAAGCCGGGTGCAGCTTTACTCCAAATCCAACCAATCACAACGGCTGCCATCCACGCAAACATGGTCACATGAAGGCCACTGATGCTCATGAGGTGCGCCACACCCGTGATGCGAAACAAATCCCAATCGTCATGGTCAATGGCGGCTTGATCACCGATGGCCAGAGCCGCCAAAACTCCTGCCGTGTTGCGGTCTGGAATGGTTCGTAACAAGGCATCTCGAATGCGTTGACGGACGCGCTCGATGGGATGGGCCACACCTCGGTCCAGTCGCTGGGCTCCTGGTCGCACCGTACCCGTGGCGCCCAGACCTTGGTCGAACATCCACAACTCCAGGTCAAAACCGTGGGGGTTCGCAAGGCCGTGCGGCTGCTTGAGTTTGACGGGCAAACGCCACCGATCCCCCGCCACGAAGTCATGAGCGGGGCTGGAGGAGGACAGGGTTTGTGCATCGGCCTCTGACCGAAAGGCTCCGAGGGACAATTTGGTGGGTACGCCGGGAGGCGCAGACTCCACCTCAAAGGCAAAGCGCGAGCCCAGCGGACTGACGCGCGGCATCTCAGCCACCACGCCTGTTACGACCACGTCTTGCCCCTCAAGCTCTGGGGCCAGACGATCGGCCAATCGGGCTGCAGCCACGGCATGCGCCAAGGCAAAGGCCAGCAAGGCCGACATACCGCCAAGACCGAGCACGCAAGCTCCGAGGGAGCCTCGCACCAACGTCCAGATCAGTACCCAACCGATCGACGCGCACGCCATCACTCCCCAAGACTGTTCAATAGGCCAAAGAGAGGCCTCTTGCATCTGCAGGGCTAGACCCAACCACCACCCTAGCGCTACGGCGGCGTAACGGATCGCGAAGGAGGGTCCTCTGGGATCGGCGGGCATCTGAGGCAGTGTAGGATCGACATTGACGGAGCGCCTCCCCAATCGGAGTCACTCTCAAGCACGCCCCTCCTGAGGGGGGCGCCACCTTTCAGTCACCCCGTCACATCGCCATCATGAGCATCGCCAACCGCCTGTCCGCCTTAGGCATTTCGCTCCCCCCTGTGGCTGTCCCCGCAGCCGCTTATGTGCCCTTTGTGCGCACGGGGTCACTCGTTTTCTTGTCTGGCCACATCGCCAAGAAAGAGGGCAAGGTGTGGGTGGGGCAGTTGGGTTTGACCATGACCACCGAAGAGGGCAAGCAAGCCGCGCGTGCCGTCGCCATTGACCTGTTGGGTACCTTGCAGGCCGCGGTGGGAGATTTGTCTCGCGTGCAGCGCATCGTCAAGGTGATGAGTTTGGTGAATAGCACGCCCACGTTTACCGAACAGCATTTGGTCACCAATGGTTGCTCCGAATTGCTGAGCGAAGTGTTTGGTCAACAGGTGGGTGCCCATGCACGCAGCGCGTTTGGCGTGGGGCAGTTGTGTGGAAATTGAGTTGATCGCAGAAACTCAATGAGGGTGACCTTGACCAGCCGATTTTTTCCACTGCTGAACCCATTGCTGCGTACCCCGACTGTGTTCTGGGTGATGGTGGCCATGTGTGTGGCACCGGTGGGCATGGCGCTGGTGTCTCAACATATGTGGGGACACGAGCCTTGCCCTTGGTGCATCTTGCAGCGGGTGGTGTTTTTGGCGATGGCGTTGGTGGCGGTGGCTGCCGCATGCACGCAGTCCATAGGGCTTGCGCGTGCAGCCTTGGTCATCATCATCGGCTTGGCCATTGCGGGATGTGCCGCTGCCCTGTGGCAGCATTTTGTGGCTGCCTCATCACAGTCTTGCAATTTGACGCTGGCCGACAAGATCATTCACGGCTTGGAGCTAGACACGGTCTTGCCCGAGGTGTTCGAGCCGAGAGCGTCGTGCGCCGATGCGATCTTTTACTTCTTGGGCATGCCTTATGAGTTGTGGTCCCTGATGATCTATGTCGTGTTGGCCGTAGGCGCGGTGATGGCCATCCGCAAGACCTTTCAGGTGGATACAGTCATCGAACGCTCAACTTGAAGTTGATCATCGCCCGCAGCTTGTTAGGCAGGACTGGTTTGACCAACAGGTGATAGCTGTACTTTTGTGCCAACTCCTCGTGTCCCACAAGAGTATTGCTGCCTGAGATCATGATGGCGGGAATGGTCCGTTCAGGCCAACGGCTGCGAAGCATTTCCAGCGCTTGCAGTCCCGTCTCAGACTCCGAGAGTCGGTAGTCCACCAGTGCGATGTCCGGTTGGACAGGGGCGACTTGAAGCCATTCCGACAGCCTGGAAAGACTTTCAAAGGCCACGACTGAGGCCTTCCAACTCTCCAACAAGACAGTCAAGCCGTCCCTCACTGCAGCATCATCTTCTACCACCAAGATCTGGCGCCCTTCCAGCGTTAAAGACAAACGCGCCTCGCTGAGGCGTGAGCGCGTCGGCATTGCAGCACTGAGTTGACCCACTGGAAGATGAAATGAAAAGACCGTCCCGCGCCCGAGTTGGCTGCGAACAGTGATTTCTGAGTTCAGCAAGGACACTAGGCGTTTAACAATGGATAGCCCCAAGCCCAAACCTTTGCGTTGATGCGCCTCCACCTGACGCTTGGGATCCACTTGGTAAAACTCATCGAAAATTCTTGGCAGGTGTGACTCGTCTACGCCCATGCCGCTGTCCCACACTTGAAAAGTCAGACCACCTGCCTTGGGCCGGCACGCGACGACGACACCGCCGTCTTCGGTGTAGCGAATCGCATTACTGACCAAATTGCGCAAAATTCGCTCAAGTAGCAACGGATCGGCTTGGACAATGTGCCGATCACCGTGAAAATTCAGTGCCAGCCCTTTCTCGAATGCAGTGGGCTCAAAGGTCAGACGCAAGCGCGCGAAGAGGTCTTGCACCTTGACCGGCTGGTGGTTGACCTCAATGGCGCCGCTATCGATTTTGGTGACATCGAGTAACTGGCCGAAAAGGCTTTCGAGTGCGTCGACGGATTCGTTGATGCTGTTGATGAGATGGAGCGCCTGAGGATCGTTGCTTCGAGATCGCAATGCCTCACCGAACAAGCCCATGGCGTGTAGGGGCTGTCTCAAGTCATGACTTGCAGCGGCAAAAAATTGGGTCTTGGCTCGGCTCGCAGCTTCGGCCTCCCTACGAGCCGCCTCGGCTTCCACTTTTTCAGCGGTCAGTTGCTCCGCCAAGGCGTCGGTCTGCGCCTTGAGTTCGATGGCCTGATTCAAGGCAGCTGCAAAGTGCCGACCCAAAAGCCAAGTCACGGCCAGCAACAGGATCATCACACCCGAGAACTGGAATCGCCAGGCCAACGTGGGCTCTGCGGCAATTCGAACCACCGCCGGCAGCATCAATACCGAAAGGAACGACAAGAACACTTTGGGTTGTGTCGACAGCAATTGCACCGAAGCGAGACCGTAGCTGTAGACGATGAGGACAAGGGCCAATTGCCGGTATGCATCACCCAAGCCCCAAAAGACCCAGACCGCTGAACCCCAGACAGACCCGAGCGCGAGCACCAAGAACAGCCAGCTCTGCCGCCAAGCGAGCAGCGTATCTGGTGTGGCATGGGGGTTTCGAACGAAGCGAGCCCAATGGGCAAGGCGCAAACCCCACAGGACCGCACCGGTGATCGCCCAAGACCACATGATCTTGGGATCTGCAAAAGGCCAGAAAATCGCCAGTACCAGGCACACACCTACCGCGTTACCGGCCAGGATGGCGGGCGTCTGGACGTAAAGCGACCGCATGGCCTCCGCGCGAACGCGGGGCGATTCTTCGGCAATGGCAGCGGGCATCGAACTTAACGAAGGTTGATCAGGGCTTGGCAGCATTCATCCAACCGGGAAACACCCCTTGGGTTTGCATCATCTGACTCACCACGAGGACGGCTTGTGTGCGGGTATTCACGCCCAATGTGCGCAACACCGCTGCCACATGGTCCTTGACCGTCTCCACTGAAAGATTCAATCCCCGCGCGATGAGTTTGTTGGAAAACCCTTTGAGCAACATGATGAGAACTTCTGTCTGACGCGGCGTCAGCCCCAATTTGCGCAAGATTGTCAAGGGGTCGCCCGGTGCTGTGGGTGCCGGCTGGGTCGCTGAGCCCGATGAACCGAGGGTGGCGGGCCCCTGCTCCGGGGAGTCCCTCTCCATCATGTCGTGAGGGATGTAGAGACCTCCGGACATGACCGTCTTGAGCGCTCGGATCAACTCATCATGAGTCGACCGCTTGGAGACAAACCCCATGGCTCCGGCATCGATGGAGCGGACAATGTCCGTGCTGTGCTCGGACGCAGACAGCACCACCACGGGCATGGCCGGATAGGCCTCACGAAACTCATGCAAGAGGTCGTGACCACTGGCATCACCCAAGGTCAAGTCCAACAGAATCAGGTCGAAATCTGAGTCTTGAGCCAAGATCTGTCTGGCCTGGGACGCTGACTGAGCGCCAGTGAGCTCCACATCGCCTTGAAGGCCCAGCATTACAGATTGGACAGCCGCCTGGATCAGCGGATGGTCATCGATCAATAAAATTCTCATGGTGGTTCTCTCCCTAACTAAAAGTTCTACACAAACCCCCGCGCCACCGACTCCGCCACACAAGCCGGTTTCGCCGAGCCTTCAAGCTCCACCGTCACCTCCGTGGTGAGCTGAGCGCCGCCGGGCAAGTCTTGGTAGTCCAGCAGCTTGAAATGCCCGCGCACGCGAGCCCCGGCCGGCACCGGGGTGATGAAGCGCACGCGGTTGAGGCCATAGTTGACGCCCATGCGGACGTCACCCACGGTGTAGGCCAGGTCCAGCAGGTGCGGCAGCAGCGACAGCGTGAGAAAGCCGTGGGCCACGGTGGTTTTGAACGGCCCTTGGGCGGCGCGTTGTGGGTCGGTGTGGATCCATTGCTGGTCGCCCGTGGCATCGGCAAACTGCTGAATGCGGGACTGGTCCACGGTGACCCAAGCGCTGGTGCCCAAGGGCTGGCCCACCCGGGCCTTGAGGTCTTTGAGGTGGGGGTAATGGGCTGGCGAATTGGACGGTGCCATGGAGGATGAAGAGTTCATACCAAAAATGCTAGCGTTTCTTAGACGCATTGGCACACCGGACTCACCCCATCAAGGGTGCCCCCTGATGGGGGATTCCCCAGCAGAGGGACTAGACTCGCGGCTATGGCCACGCCCCCTGCCCCTGCCCTGTCAACCACTTTGTCACGCACGGCCATGACGCCGGCCCGGCCGCGGCCGCCCCGCCCCTCGCTGAGCGTGGTGGTGCCGGCCTACAACGAAGCCGAGAACCTGCCAGCCCTGCTGCGTCTGCTGCTGCAGTTGCTGCCCCAATGGAGCGACCGCTTTGAGGTGGTGGTGGTGGACGACGGCAGCCGCGACCACACCCCGCAGGCGATGGCCCCATTTTTGACGCAACCGGGCGTGTGCTGGCTGCGCCTGTCACGTAACTTTGGCAAAGAGGCCGCGCTGTCGGCCGGCCTGGAGCGGGCCCGAGGCGAGGTGGTGGTGCTCTTGGACGCCGACCTGCAACACTCGCCCGAGCTCATTGGCCCCATGCTGGAACGCTGGCACCAAGGCGCCGACACGGTGTGTGCCGTGCGCGAGCACCGCGCCGACGAAGGCTGGACCAAGCGACTGGGCACCAAGATGTTTTATGGCATCGTCAATGCTGGGGCCAGCGTGCGCATCCCCGAGGGCGCAGGCGACTTCCGGCTGATGGACCGCCGCGTGGTGGACGCCTTGGTGGCCCTGCCCGAGCGCAACCGCTTCCTCAAAGGCCTGTACGCCTGGGTGGGCTTTGAGACGGTGTACCTGCCCTATGTGCCCGACCCGCGGGCTTCGGGGCACACCACCTTTTCACTGCGCAACCTGCGCCGCTTGGCAGTGACGGGGATCACCTCGTTTTCGACCCTGCCACTGCGCTTTTGGAGCGGCATTGGTGGCTTGATTGCCTTGTGCTCTCTGGCCTACGGGGGTTGGATTGCCGTGGAGTATTTTGTGGTGGGCAACCCGGTGGCCGGCTGGCCCACGCTGGCCGCAGGCATGATGTTTTTCAGTGGCGTGCAGCTGCTGTCCATCGGCATCTTGGGCGAGTATGTGGGCCGCATCTTCGAAGAGGTGAAAGGCCGGCCGATCTACCTGGTGGACCGCGAGGTGGGCCAGTCGCTGATTGGTGATGCCGGCGCTGACCGCGAAAACGGCAATGCTTCGGCGCCTTTGAAGCCTGCTGTGCGCCCATGACCGTGCCGGCCGTGGCCACAACCAAGGTGCTGGCCCTGTGCGCCGACGACTATGGCGCGAGCCACGGGGTGTGTGACGGCATCTTGGAGCTCATCGGCTCGGGGCGATTGAGCGCCACGTCGGTGTTGACCGGGGGCCCCGCATGGCCTGCCCGTGCGGCCGAATTGGCGGCCTTGAGCGCGGTGCAAGACGGCAGGGTGCAAGTGGGCCTGCATTTCAACCTGACCGAGGGGCGCCCGCTCTCGCAAGCGCTGGCCGCGCTGCACCCCCATGGCTTGGGCCTGGGTGAACTCATTGTGAAAGCCCACGCGCGGCGTTTGCCGGTGCAGGTGCTCACGGCCGAGTGGCGCAGCCAATGGCAGGCCTTTGTGCAGGCTTTTGGCCGAGCGCCTGACTATGTGGATGGCCATCAACACGTGCACCATTTGCCCCAGGTACGTGAGGTGGTGCTGAATGAATTGACGCGCGAGGCGATGCGTGAGGGCGCCTCGACCCTCCCCTCCCCGCCTGCTGTGCGAGCCACGGGCCGCCTGTGCGGGCCGGGTCATGCCTTCAAGCGCTGGGTGATCGAAGCCACGGGCGGCGCCGCCTTGCAGCGTCAATTGCAGACGCTGGGCTTGCGACACAACACCACGCTGTGGGGTGCTTATGACTTTGTGGAGCCTGACTACCGCCGTTTGATGCGCCAGTGGTTGCGCGAGATGCCGGCACAGGGGGCGCTGCTGTTTTGTCACCCTGGGTGCGCAGCATCGGGGCCCATGGAGGGGCACTCAGACCCCATCGCGCCGGCCCGCGAACGCGAGTGGCGCTATTTGCGCAGCGACGATTTCGCGGATGACTTGCAAGAGATGGGCGTGCGCTTGGGTCAGGCTTGGTGAGCTCAGGCCGGAGGGCGAAATGTCCACCACCGGTTGATGGCAAAACCCACCACCAACACCACGCCCGTGGCCACGGCCTGCGCCAACAGATAGTGCAGGCCCACGCCGTAGGGAGGCGCCAGCGCTGCCACGATGGCCATGCCCAGCAGCGTACCGATGACGGCCGTGGTCATGAACTTGCGCCAAGCCGGCCACACAGCGCCCTGGTGCGCGAAGGTGACGCGCCGGTTGCCCCAAAAGCCCACCTGTGCACCAATGACCGCGCCAATGCCAGAGCCCAACCATGCCGGGCCGCCCCAAGCATCCACCCACAGCGCCAAGAAAATGTAGTGCACGGCCGTGGAAAACGCACCCACCGAGGTGTAGCGCGTGAACGCCTTCACGAGCGAGCCCATGCTCAACAGGCGCGCCCGGGTGAGCGCCACAGTTGCACCTGGCGGGCTTCGTGGACCTTTTCTATGCCGTCCACGCGCAGTTGCTCACGCGGGTCTTTGCGACCAACCCACCACACCTGCCCCGATGTGCAGGTGACTTGTTCAGCGCGCTCCCAAGGGACCAAATAGGCTTTGTTTTCTGGAGAGGCAAACCTCAACGCATCGTGCAGTTCTTTGCGCCAGTTGTCTCGTTGGGCGATGTCAGGCGACAACCAGTGCGACACCACCCACACGGGCTGCTTCAACTGCGCATAAAAGGGCAGGTCATACAGGTATTCGTCCACAAAGACCACGCGGTCTTGGGCTTGCAGGCGCTCCTTCAACACCAAGGCCGTGTCGCGTGCCGAATAAGGCACTTTCCAAGCCAAACCACCCACAAGGGCCACACACAGGCCAGCGGCCAGCGCGAGCTTCACGGGGCCCCAAGTGCTCAAGCGGGCCCACCACGAGACCGTTGCATCTTGGGCTCCTCGCGCGGCCACCGCGCGGGCTCGCTGATGCAACGTCAAGCCCAACAACGCACACCAAGGCGCCAATGCAGGCAGCACGTAACCGACGAGCTTGGAGCGCGGCATGGAGAAGAACCCCACGATAGCCACCACCCACCACACGTAGAGCCCCCACTGCCCGCGATGGGCGGTCAACAGGCCCACGCGCCGCATGGACGGCGACCCCCACAGGCCCAGCCACAAGGCCCAAGGCAAGGTGAGCAAGGGCAGCACAGCCAGATAGAACCAACGGGGTTGTTGGTTGTTGAATACCGTGCCCTGGTAGCGGTTGAAGTGCTGCTCGATGATGAAGTAGTGAAAGAACTCCGGGAACCGCATCTGCATGGTCACCATCCACGGCAGCATGACCGCCGCAAACACCAGCAGGCCCAGCGGGTGCAGCAAACGAAACACATCGGCCCACCGCTTTTGCGCCAACAACCAAGGCACCACCACCAAGCCGGGCAGCACCACGCCGATGAGCCCTTTGGCCAAGACCCCCAGGCCACAGAACAACCACGCCTGCACGAGCCAGCCGCGCCGAGCCGGTGGCGGCGATTCCAGGCCCCGCACCGCGGCCAACACCGCCGCCGTGATGCATCCGGCCACCCCCATGTCGTGGTTGACGTATTGCCCACCCACGAAAAGAAAGGGGGTGGTGGCCAGCACCGCCAAGCTCACGCGAGCCGCCGCTTCACCGTGCCAGTGACGCAGGTGCACAAACAGTGAGGCGCCCAAGACGAACGCCCCCAATGCGGGGCCCATGCGCGCCGCGAATTCGTTCACCCCGAACACGCTGAAAGCGGACATGTCCACCCAATAGAGCAGCGGGGGCTTGTGGAAAAAAGGCAGGCCATTGAGCGTGGGCACCCAGGGGTCGCCGCGCCACATTTCCCAGGCCACGCTGGCATAACGGCCTTCGTCGGGCAACAGCAAAGGCCGCCATGCCGCGGTGAACCACAACCACAGGGCAAACAGCCCCAGCACCGCGGCGGGGCGTTGCCACCACTCACGGTGCAGAGGCGAAGATCGGCTGGGGGCCGGTGCAGGATCGGTCATGCCCGCCATTGTCCATGGGTTTGGTCTGTGCGCCACAATGGCGCCATGTTCCAGCCGTCCCAACACGATGTGCGCCGATTCTTTTGCGAGACGTGGCAGCGCCAGCGCGACGGCTTGCCGCTAGACCCCATGCAAAGCCAGGCGGCCGATTGGATTGCCGAGCACCCGGAGTACCACGCAGACCTGAGCGACGTGGAGGCCGCCTTGGCCGCCAGCTACACCGTGGAAGAAGGCCGCACCAACCCGTTCTTGCACCTGAGCATGCACCTGAGCATTGCCGAGCAGGTGTCGAGCGACCAACCCTCGGGCATCCGCCAAGCTGTGCAGCTGCTGGCTCACAAACGTAACTCGTTGCACACCGCCCACCATGAGGTGATGGAGTGCTTGGGCGAAATGATCTGGCAGAGTCAGCGCTCGGGTCAGCCGCCCGACGGGCTGGCCTACATCGAGGCCGTGAGACAACGCTCAACCCGGTAGGGTGGAGCTATGGCGATGGCGCTCCTCTAAGGCCTTGCCTTACTTCACCGTGACCCACTTCACCTCGAGCCAGTTGTCGGCCCGATGCACCACGTCCACCTGGGACCTCGCGGCCCAAGGGA
>CAZCJB010000086.1:0-11107 GCA_964498795.1 uncultured Rubrivivax sp.
TTGAAGTCTCCGATGTCCGGAACTTTCACCTCGACCAGCGCCATGATCTGCCTCCGTTTCAGTTGTCGAGTTGAACGTTTATGCGTACAACGGATTGATCTTGTCGGCCTTCAGGCCATAGCGATTGATGGCCTCGGCCACCTTGGCGGCAGGTACAGCACCTTCATCGGCCAAAGCCTTCAAAGCGGCCACCACGATGTAATGCCGGTTCACCTCAAAGTGCTCGCGCAATTTGGAGCGGAAGTCGCTGCGGCCAAAGCCGTCCGTGCCCAACACCTTGTAGCTGCGACCCTTGGGGATGAAAGCCCGGATCTGCTCGGCGTAGTTTTTCATGTAGTCGGTCGAGGCCACTACCGGGCCGGTGTGAGGCGTCAACTGCTGCGACACGAACGATTCTTTGGGCGTCTCGGTCGGGTGCAGCAAATTCCACCGCTCACAATCCTGGCCGTCCCGCGCGAGCTCGTTGAAACTCGGGCAGCTCCAGACGTTGGCGGCCACGCCCCAGTCGGCCTGCAGTAATTTGCGAGCTTCCATGCTCTCCCGCAGAATCGTTCCGCTGCCCAACAAATTGACGCGCGGCGCCTTCTTGCCGCCTTCGCCTTCTTCCAGCAAATACATGCCCTTGATGATTTGGGCCTCGCTACCCGCTTTGAGCCCAGGCATGGCGTAGTTTTCGTTGAGCAGCGTCAGATAGAAAAAGACGTTGTCTTGCTTTTCCACCATGCGCTTCAGGCCGTGGTGGAGGATCACCCCCACCTCGTGGGCGAAGGTCGGGTCATAGCTGATGCAATTCGGGATGGTGCCGGCCAAGATATGGCTGTGTCCATCTTCATGCTGCAGACCTTCACCGTTGAGGGTGGTGCGGCCCGAGGTTCCGCCCAACAAGAACCCACGGGCCTGCATATCGCCCGCCGCCCAGGCCAGGTCTCCAATGCGCTGGAACCCGAACATCGAGTAGTAGATGAAAAAGGGCACCATGATGCGGTTGTTCGTCGAATACGACGTCGCAGCCGCAATCCAGCTGCTCATGCCGCCGGCTTCGTTGATGCCTTCTTGCAGAATTTGACCCGCCTTGTCCTCGCGGTAGTACATGACCTGGTCTTTGTCGACGGGCGTGTACTTCTGACCTTCCGGGTTGTAGATGCCGATTTGGCGGAACAAGCCTTCCATGCCGAACGTGCGTGCCTCGTCGACGAGGATCGGCACCACGCGTGGGCCCAAGGCTTGATCGCGCAGCAGCTGCGTCAAGAAGCGCACATAGGCTTGGGTGGTGGAAATCTCACGGCCCGCTGCCGTGGGCTCCAAGACGGCTTTGAAAGTCTCCAGAGCCGGCACGGTGAAGCTCTCATCTGCTTGCTTGCGCCGCTGGGGCAAATAACCTCCTAAGGACTTGCGGCGCTCGTGCAGGTATTTCATTTCCGGCGTGTCGTCCGCCGGCTTGTAAAACGGGATCTTCGGCAGTTCGCTGTCGGGAATGGGGATATTGAAACGATCTCGGAAGTAGCGAATGTCATCGTCCGAGAGCTTCTTGGCTTGGTGAGCCGTGTTCTTGCCTTCACCCGCACGGCCCATGCCCCAACCTTTGACGGTCTTGACCAACAACACGGTGGGGCCCCCCACATGGTTGTTGGCGGCGTGGAAGGCCGCGTACACCTTTTGCGCGTCATGACCTCCTCGGCGCAGGGCCCACACGTCCTCGTCGCTCATCTTGGACACCAATTCCAGTGTGCGAGGATCGCGTCCGAAGAAGTGCTTGCGCACGAAGGCACCGTCGTTGGCTTTGAAGGCTTGATAGTCGCCGTCCAAGGTGTCCAGCATCACCTTGCGCAAAGCGCCGTCTTTGTCGCGAGCCAGCAAGGGGTCCCAGTTGCTGCCCCACAGCAACTTGATGACATTCCATCCCGCACCGCGGAATTCACCTTCGAGCTCTTGAATGATTTTTCCGTTGCCCCGCACCGGGCCATCCAAACGCTGCAAATTGCAATTGATCACGAAGATCAAGTTGTCCAGCTTTTCACGCGCGGCCAAGCCGATGGCACCCAGGGACTCGGGTTCATCCATCTCCCCATCACCACAGAACACCCACACCTTGCGCTTGGAGGTGTCAGCGATGCCACGGGCATGCAAGTACTTGAGGAAGCGGGCTTGGTAGATGGCCATCAAGGGGCCCAAGCCCATGGAGACCGTGGGGAATTGCCAGAACTCAGGCATGAGCTTGGGGTGCGGATAGCTCGACAAGCCCTTGCCACCCACCTCCTGCCGGAAGTTGAGCATTTGCTCCTCGGTGATGCGCCCCTCCATGAACGCCCGGGCGTAAATGCCGGGCGCGCTGTGCCCCTGGATGTACAGCAGGTCTCCTCCATGGGCCTCATTGGCCGCATGCCAGAAGTGATTGAAACCTGCGGCGAACATGTGCGCCACGGACGCGAAGGAGCTGATGTGCCCCCCTAGATCTCCGCCATCGGCGGGATCGAGGCGGTTCGCCTTCACCACCAAGGCCATGGCATTCCAGCGCATATAGGCCCTCAAACGACCTTCAAGCTCCAGGTTGCCAGGACTGCGCTCTTCCTGGTCCGGCTCAATGGTGTTCACATAGCCCGTGTTCGCAGAAAACGGCAGGTCGATGCTGTGCTGACGGGCCGACTCCAGGAGCTGCTCAATCAGGTAATGCGCCCGATCGGAACCTTCCGATTCGACGACGGCACCCAGGGCATCGAGCCATTCGCGGGTCTCTTGTGGGTCTTTGTCGCTGGGGTCATTGACCCAAGAGGTGTCATTGGTCGAGGGCATGAGCTTGTCTCCTGATTGCAGAGTTCCGAGATGCACTTCAGAGCGAAGTGTCGCACAAAATGCCAAAATTTCAAATAGTGGTTATGCGTTTTGTATTATGAAATATAGAGCCACAGCAACCTTTGAATCAGATTCTCGATAATCCCATGCCATGCCAGACGTTGCCATCCGGTCCAGCCCTTCCAAGCGTCCCATGTGGGGACGTTGGTGGCGCAGGCAGTCTCCCGCCCAGCAAGACCGCTTTGCGACCGTGGGACCTTTGGTGTCTGTCCTGCTCTTTTTGGCAGCCATCCTCTTCGCCTTTTGGACTCTGCGCTCCGAGGAGATCGAGCGTGAGACCGATTCGGTGCGCCGAGACACCGAAATCACCCGACAACAAATCGGACAGCGCCTCAATGAGAACCAGCTCCAAATCGAACGGCTGGCGCGCGAAGTGTCTGCGCGGCCTCAAGACACGCGCAGTTTCAAACTGCAAGCGTCGATCTTTATTCAAGACCGCCCGGAAATCGCCCGCGTGACTTGGCTCGACGCGCGCCGATCGTTGCGGGCTGTCGAATATTCAACCGGGTTTCGAACGTCAGAGGGCCCAGAGGGCTCGCCCCGGCATCCCGACCCCTCCTTCCCTTTTGAGGGGATGGATTCCGCTTCAGAGGCAGCCTTCCGCTCCGCACGAGATCTCAAGCGCAGTGTCTATTCCCGCGCCTTCAACGACGCCGCCGGTCAACCTGTCTTCCAACTCCATGTCCCCATCTTGGATCGAGCCACGTTTGCCGGGATGATGGTGGTGGAGTACACCATTGATGACCTGTTACGCAGCTCCGTCCCACCGGACGTGACGCGCCGACACCTGATGTCTATCGTCACCGAGCGCCAGGTGGCTTTGGCCTCCACCGATACCCCCAGCGCAGCTCCCACATCGCGTCGAGCCTCACTGGTACACGATGCGGTGCTCACCCCCGCGATGAATGGACTCATCTTGCGCGGTGAAGGATGGCGAACCTCCATCGGCTTGATTGGCAACACGCTGTCTTGGATGGTCGTGGCCTTGTCCATCCTGACGCTTTGGATGTTGTTGGGCGCATGGCGCCACATGAGACGGCGCTCGCAGATTCAAAATGCCCTTTTGCAGGAGACCCAATTCCGCCGCGCCATGGAGAACTCCATGCTCACGGGCATGCGCGCTTTGGACCTGGATGGGCGTATCACCTACGTCAACGCGGCTTTCTGCCAAATGAGTGGCTTCAATGAGACTGAATTGATCGGTCGCATGCCGCCGTACCCCTATTGGCCCCCTGACCGGGTGGAGGAGAACCAACGCCTGCTTCAGCAAGAAATGCAAGGGCGCAACCCTGCAGGGGGTATTGAAGTCCAGTTGATGCGTAAAGACGGATCCATCTTTGACGCCCGCATGTATGTCTCCCCGCTCATTGGGCCCAAGGGCCAACAAACCGGCTGGATGACGTCCATGACGAACATTACCGAGGCCAAGCGCATACGCGATCAACTGGCCGCGAGCCATGAGCGTTTTACGACCGTGCTGGAGGGACTCGAAGCTTCGGTGTCCGTGCTGTCCGCTCACCACAGTGAGCTCTTGTTTGCGAACCGCTTCTATCGCATGTGGTTTGGAAACGACGCCTCAGGCCACGCTCAGTTGATTGGCTCCGATCCCGTTGAAGGGTTTGATGACATCTCGCTGGATGAGACCGATGAATTGGCAGGATTTGCCACTCACGAACTCACCGAGGTTCAGGGCGATTTGCGAGAGGCCTATGTCGAATCCTTGGGTAAATGGTTCGAAGTTCGTTCTCGGTACTTGCAGTGGACCGACGGCCGGTTGGCTCAAATGTTGATTGCCACCGACATCACGGCCCGCCGACGCGCCGAAGAACAAGCCGCCCATCAGGCCGAAAAGGCGGCCGTCACGAGCCGCCTGATGACGATGGGGGAAATGGCCTCCTCAGTGGCGCACGAACTCAACCAACCATTGACGGCCATCACCAACTACTGCAACGGCATGCTGTCGCGTGTAAGCTCAGACTCCATGGCCAAGGACGATCTGGTGGCCGCCCTGACCAAGACCGCCAGACAAGCTGAGAGAGCCGGTCAAATCATCCACCGCATCCGCGCCTTTGTGAAGCGCAGCGAACCTCAGCGTCAACCCGCCCAAGCCAAAGCCATCGTGGAGGATGCCGTCGATCTGGCCGGCATCGAACTGAGGCGCCGCAACGTGGCCATTCGCACCTACGTGGCCCAGCGCCTGCCCACTTTGATGGTCGACCCCATCCTTATCGAACAGGTGGTTTTGAACCTGTTAAAGAACGCAGCCGAAGCCATAGACACGGCGCAAATGCCCACATCGCGGCGCCAAATTGAGTTGCGGGTGGTGCCCAAACACACTGACGAAGAGGGTCCTTTCATCGAGTTCAGTGTGGTCGACAGCGGGCCCGGCCTCAAGGATGAGGTCATAGCGCGCCTGTATGAGGCCTTCTTTTCCACCAAAGCGGAGGGCCTGGGGATCGGGCTGAGTCTTTGCCGCTCCATCGTAGAGTCCCACCGGGGCCGCATGCGTGCGCAGAACCTCTACAATGGAGCGTCTACGGTCGGGTGCATGTTCACCTTTACCCTCCCGGTGGAGTCCACCGAACTCACAACCACTGTCACGCCGTCATGAGCCTGATTCCAAAAAAGGGTACTGTTTACGTGGTCGACGACGATGAAGCCGTGCGCGATTCGCTGCAGTGGCTTCTCGAAGGCAAAGACTATCGCGTCAAGTGTTTTGAGTCTGCCGAGGCCTTCTTGTCGCGTTTCGACCCACGAGAGGTGGCTTGCCTGATTGCGGACATTCGCATGGACGGCATGAGCGGCCTGGAACTGCAAGACCGCCTGATCGAGCGCAAGAGTCCCTTGCCCGTGGTGTTCATCACCGGGCATGGCGACGTGCCCATGGCGGTCACCACCATGAAGAAGGGCGCAATGGACTTCATCGAAAAGCCCTTCAAAGAAGAGGAACTCTTGAGCCTGGTGGAGCGCATGTTGGAAGAAGCGCGCACCGCCTTTGCGCACTTCCAAGAGGCTGCCAGCCGCGATGCGTTGCTGGGCCGCCTCACCACGCGCGAGGCCCAGGTGCTCGAGCGCATCGTGGCAGGTCGACTGAATAAGCAGATCGCCGACGATCTGGGCATCAGCATCAAGACGGTTGAAGCGCACCGCGCCAACATCATGGAAAAGCTCAACGCCAATACAGTGGCCGACTTGTTGAAGATTGCGCTGGGAGCGTCAGGCAAGGCCTGACCCCGCTGGCAGCGTATTCACGGCCGCTGACAGCTCAGCGGCTTTTTTCATGATTTGTCCACCAACCCAGTGAGGCCACGATGACAGCTCGCCTGATCGATGGAGTTTCCCTTTCGCGCCAACTCCGGCACACGCTCGCAACCCGGGTGACAGAACTCAAGGCCCAGGGGCGTCAGCCCGGCTTGGCCGTTTTGCTGGTGGGTGACGATCCTGCCAGTGCTGTCTATGTGCGTAACAAGGTCAAAGCGTGCGAAGAAGTCGGTCTGCGTTCGTTATTGGAGCGTTTTGATGGATCGACTTCAGAGGCGGTCTTGCTTGCACGCATCGATGACCTGAACCGAGATCCCTCCATCCACGGCATCTTGGTGCAACTGCCGTTGCCTCGACACATCGACCCCATGCGCGTGATCGAGTCGATTTCACCGCGTAAAGACGTCGACGGGTTTGCCACGCAATCGGCAGGGCAACTCATGATCGGCTTGCCAGGTTTGCGGGCATGCACCCCCTGGGGCTGCATGAAACTCATCGAGTCCACCGGGCAGCCGATTCGAGGCAAGCATGCAGTGATCATCGGTCGCAGCAATATTGTGGGCAAACCCATGGCCATGATGTTGCTGCAGGCCCACGCCACAGTCACCCTGTGTCACAGTGCCACGCCTGATTTGGGCACTTTCACCCGGCAGGCCGACATTGTGGTGGCCGCCGTCGGGCAGCGCAATTTGGTGCGCGGTGACATGCTCAAGCCAGGCGCTATCGTGATCGATGTCGGCATGAACCGCAACGATGACGGTAAGTTGTGCGGGGATGTGGACTTTGAGTCCTCGCGCTCTGTGGCGGGGTGGATCACCCCCGTACCGGGAGGCGTAGGTCCGATGACCATCACCATGCTTTTGTCCAACACCGTTGATGCTGCCTTGGCCAATTAACCCTGGAAGTCAACTCCTACCATGACCGCTGACAACCCCTTGCTGTCCACCGGCCAGGGCCTGACGCCCTTCGATGCCATCCGCCCTGAGCATGTGGGGCCTGCCGTCACCGCACTGCTGGCCGATGCCCAAGCCGCGTTGAGCCGAGCGATCTCGCTGGACATACCCGCTGATTACGACGCCCTGTCCCTGGTGCTGGACGTGGCCACCGAGCGCCTGGGCCGCGCGTGGAGCGCGGTCAGTCACCTCAACGCCGTGGTCAACACACCGGATATTCGTGCGGCCTACAACGAACAATTGTCAGCGGTGACCAGCTTTTACACCCGCTTGGGTGCTGAACGTGGCCTGTATGCCAAGTACAAGGCCATTGCCCAAAGCTCACCGTCCATGTCGACAGCTCGGCGCCGCGCGCTGACCAACGCCCTCAGGGATTTTGTGCTGAGCGGTGCGGAGCTCGAGGGCGCCAGCCGCGAACGGTTCGCTGCCTTGCGCGAACGCCGCGCCGAGCTCTCACAACGATACTCAGAGCGCGTGCTGGATGCCACCGATGGTTACGCGTTGGATGTGGAAAAAGACCGATTGGCGGGTCTTCCTGACGACGCCGTCACGGCGGCCCGCGCCGCCGCCGAGGCGGCTGGCGTGGCAGGCTACCGCTTCACCTTGCACGCTCCGAGCTATTTGCCGGTGTTGCGGCATGCGAAAGACCGAGAGCTTCGGCGACAGATGTACACGGCCTTCGTCACACGCGCCAGCGAATTGGGCCCCTCGGAGCAAGACAACTCCTCCACCATGGCCGAATTGCTGGCCTTGCGCCAGGAAGAGGCGCAGTTGTTGGGGCAGCCCACCTATGCCGATTTGTCGTTGGTGTCCAAGATGGCCGGATCGCCCCGCGAGGTGATGGACTTCTTGCGAGATCTGGCTCGTCGCGCTCAGCCTCAGGCGCACAAAGATTTTGAGGACGTGAAGGCTTTTGCCGCGGCCCATCTGGGCTTAGCCGACCTGCAAGCCTGGGACGTGGCCTTCGCCAGTGAACGGCTCAAAGAAGCTCGGTATGCCTACAGCGAAACCGAGATCAAGTCTTACTTCACAGCGCCTCGTGTGCTGGAAGGTTTGTTCCACATCATCGAAACCCTGTTTGAAGTCCGCATCCGTGAAGATCGTGCCCCGGTGTGGCACGACACCGTCAAGTTCTACCGTGTCGAGCGCGTCCGCGATACTTCTGTGGAGACAGTGGCCCACTTCTATTTGGATTTGTATGCCCGTCCTGGCAAGCGCCCAGGGGCTTGGATGGACGATGCGCGAGGCCGATGGCAGCGGCCCGAATCTCACGCTCAGGTTCAAACCCCTGTGGCGCATCTGGTGTGCAATTTTCCCTCTCCCCAGGGCGATCGCCCTGCCCTCCTCACGCACAGCGACGTGATCACGCTCTTCCATGAATTTGGCCATGGACTGCATCACATGCTGACCCAGGTGACGGAACTGGCAGTCTCGGGCATCAATGGTGTGGAATGGGATGCGGTGGAGCTGCCCAGTCAGTTCATGGAGAACTTCTGCTGGGAATGGGATGTGGTGCGCGCAATGACCCACCACGTGGACACCTCACAACCCTTGCCACGAGACCTCTTCGACAAGATGTGGGCCGCCCGTAACTACCAAAGCGGTTTGGCCACCCTGCGCCAAGTGGAGTTCGCGCTCTTTGACATGCGATTGCACGCCGAGCCGCATGGGGGTATCGATGCGGCTCACATCCAGCGTGTCATGGATGAGGTGCGCGCTGAAGTGTCTGTGGTTCCCACACCTTCTTTCAACCGGTTTCAACACGCCTTCTCCCACATCTTTGCCGGTGGCTACGCTGCGGGCTATTACAGCTACAAGTGGGCTGAAGTGTTGAGTGCAGATGCCTTTGAAGCCTTCGAGGAAACCGGCGTCTTGAATGCGCAAACTGGTCAGCGGTATCGACGCGAGGTGCTGGAGGCCGGGGGGAGCCGACCTGCACTAGAGAGCTTCAAGGCGTTCCGCGGGCGTGCGCCGCGCATGGATGCCCTCTTGAGGCATCAGGGTATCACCTCGCAGCCCCTGGGCACGCCGTCTTAATCGGAGGGTTTGGCGGGCACACGCAAACCTCGTGTCAGCCACGAGCCTGCAGCTACCGCACCGCCGACCATCCAAAATAAAGACCCCACCCCCACCGCCACGCCGGCCATGCCGAAAATCAAAGGCATGGCGGTGCTGGACAGGTTGATGGCGATAGAACGGAAGGCAATGGACTCCCCATGGCGCCCGTCCGGTGTCACGTGGTGCAACATGACCATCACCATGGGTTGCGTGCCCCCTAGGGTGACCCCCAAGATCACGGCCAACAAGCCCATTTGCCAAGGGGCTTGCACCAACGGGTAGAGCGCAAAGGTGGTGGCTGTGCCCAGCATCGCAAAACGCATCACCACACGCTCTCTCATATGCTTGGCCACCAATGGAATGCCCAGCCGCACCAAGGTCACGCTGAGAGTGAAAGTGCCCAAGATCAGTCCGATGGTGGAGGCGGTAAATCCCCGTTCGTGGCCGAGAATGGGCACGGCAAAGGCATGCACGTCCCAGCAAGTGGACATCAGCCAATTCACGAACAGCAAACGCTTCAAGCCGGGCGTCTTCAGCAAAGACCATGCAGACTCTGGACTGTCCCCGGCTTGGATCGATGGGCGTACGGCGCCATGCGGGACCTGTTTCAAACTCCATAGCGTCAACATGGGTAGCAACAGCAAGGTGGCGTAGGCCCAGGCAAATCCTCCCCAGTCAATGGCATAGCCTGCAGCCACCGGACCGATGACATTGGCGAAAGACGGCGCCACCGCCAACCAACTGAAGACGCGCACCTGCTCGGTGGGGTTGGACGCGGCCTGCGCCGCCGCCCTTTGAATGGCCAGCATGCCCATATTGGCGCCGGCCCCCGTGAAAGCGGCACCGATACACAGGGCGATGAAGTGAGCCCACCCCGCCATGAAGGTGGATCCCCAGGCCACGGCGACCCCGACCAAGGCGCTGGCCGTGGCCAGCTTGACCGGAAAATGGTAGCCGTGCCGGTCGGCCAATCGACCGGCTGACCAGGCCAAGACCACAGGGGCCGCGGCGAACAGGGCCATCAGCACCCCCACCAAGGCGGCACTGTACCCCTCCCGAAGCACCTGCAAAGAGGCCGTCATGCGCACGCCCGCCATGGCGGCATGCACGCCCAACTGGCCCACCACCAAGGCCAGGACAAAACCGGCCGTCAAGCCCTGGCCCGCGCGCATGTCAGACGCCGAACTCATGAGTCTGTATTCACACTCCCGAGACGGGGACTCACCGCTTGAGTGATGTCTTCAGGTTCACTCGGCAACAGCGCGTGGGCGGCGGAATCTGGCAAGGCTTCCACCGTCTTGAGTTGTCGGGCCATGGCACGCGTGCGCACCTCGGCCGCGTCGATGGTGTGGCTGGCCTCTTCGAGCTTCTTGCGGGTTTTGGCCAGCACGTCTCCAAACTTCTGAAACTCGGTCTTGACAGCGCCTAACACCTGCCACACCTCGGCACTGCGCTTTTCCAGGGCCAGGGTCCTGAAGCCCATTTGCAAACTTGACAAAGTGGCCATGAGCGTCGTGGGGCCGGCCAAGGTGATGCGGTGATCACGTTGCAGCGATTCCACCAAGCCGGGCCGACGCAGAGCCTCCGCATACAGGCTCTCGGTGGGGACGAACAAAATGGCGAAATCGGTGGTGTGCGGTGAGGCCACATACTTTTCGCGGATGGTCTTGGCCTCGGACTTCAGGCGCGCCTCCAAGGCGCGTGCAGCCGCTTCCACGCCGACCGGGTCGGCACGCTCTTGTGCCTCCACCAGCCGCTCATAATCTTCGCGAGGGAACTTCGCGTCGATGGGCAACCACAGCGGCTGGCCGTCCTCTCTTTTTCCCGGCAGCTTGAGGGCAAATTCCACGCGTGCTCCGCTTCCCGGGACGGTCTCCACATTGCTGGCGTATTGCTCAGGCACAAACACCTGCTCCAGCAAAGCTCCCAGCTGCACCTCACCAAAGATGCCTCGCGTCTTGACATTGGTGAGCACCCGGTTCAGC
>CAZCJB010000087.1:0-10997 GCA_964498795.1 uncultured Rubrivivax sp.
GTGATTTGTTGAGGTGTGACCCCGATGAGGACTTCGCGGTTGTCCACCCTCACCAGCGCGATTTTCTGCCGAGGCCCAATGGCCACGGACTCAAGCACTTGGAGCCGGTTTTGGTTGCGACGGCTCGATCCAGCGCCCACTTGCAGCTTTTTGAGGCCCCACAAGAGAGCCAGCATCAGGCCAATGACCAATGCAAAGCTCAGCAGGTACTGAAGCCAATCGAAGGTGGCGTTGCCGGAAATCATGGGTGCTCGGTTCGGCGTGGATCAAAGGTTTTCCAACCGTTCTGCGGCCGACACCACACGCGTCAGACGAATGCCATAGCGCTCATTGATGAGCACCACTTCGCCCTGAGCCACGACGGTGTTGTTGACCAGCAAGTCCAGCGGTTCACCCGCAATGCGGTCAAGCTCGACCACGCTGCCCTGGGTCAGACGCATGAGATCGCGAATCTTGATGACAGCCCGCCCCACCTCAATGGACAAGGTGACCGGGATGTTTTGCAACACATCCACATTGATTTGACCCTTGTCAGCGCCTTCGGCAGACAGGTCTTTGTTGTCGGCTAGTTCACTCATGAATGACTCCTGGAGGACCGGCGGGTTCCTGGCTTACAAAGAAGAGGGAGGTGAGGTGTCGACGCTGACGGCGTCCACAATGCGCACAGCGACTTGCCCGGACGAGGTACCGACCTCGACATCGAAAGTCGGAATGTCGCGGATGATGGCGCGCGCGTAGGGCGTCTTCTTGAAGGGAAGCACGTCGCCGGGTTTGAGCTGGCGCAGCTGGCTCAACGAAATTTGGGCCTTGCCCAGGAGAATTCGGGCTTCGACGCTGGCGTCATGCACAGCATCGGCCAATTGAGTGCGCCAGACCTTGTCGGATTCATCATTGCCGTCACCGCTTTGCACGCGGCTGCGCAGCAGGTCTCGGACCGGCTTGAGCGAGACATAAGGCGTGACCATGTCGATGAAGCCTGATCCTTGCGCGGCAGATTCAGCCTCGAACCGGGTGAGCACCACGAGGTCGTGTTCGTCGGCAATTTGCGCGAACTGCGGATTGATTTCGGAGCTGACATGCTCCATGTCGACCGCAGTCACCGGTGCCCAAGCCTCGGTCATGGAGCGGAAAAAGACTTGCAGCAATATCTTGATGATGCGCGTCTCAGTGGGCGTGAAAAGTCGCCCCGGCGGCAGTTGACCCACCCCGCGACCAAAGCCGCCGAAGAAGCTGTCGAGCGAGCTGAACACCACCGTGGGATCGATGACGATCATCGAATAACCACGCAGGGGTGACATGCGAATGATGTTGACCGACAGGGGCGGACGCAAATCCTTGAGATAGTCGCCAAACCGCAAGATGCGGGCATGGGTGGGGTTGATGCGCGGGCTGATGCGCAAGGACTCCAGCATGCCCAAGCGGAACATCCGGATGAAACGCTCGTTGATCATGTCCAACGAGCCGACATTGACCCCCAGGCTGCTGTCTTCAGAGGCCAAGTCGTGTTTGCGCACTTCGGCCTCGGTGTTGAAGCCGGTGTCTGTCGCAATCTCTCCGCTGCTGACACCGCTGCTCAAGGCGGCGAGTTCGGCATCGGACAGGAGGGGTTGAGCTTCAGCCATGAATCAGGATCGCTGTGCTTACTGGATCAAGAAGGAGGTGAAATACACCTCTTCGATGCCACCAAAGTCCTCGTACTTCATGAGAACCGCGTTCATTTCGTCACGAATCTTGGCGGCCACATCTTTGCGGAAGTCAGGCTTGGTGAGCATGTCCTCGGTGACCTGACGCAGCACGTCGAGCGACGCAGCACGCAATGCAAACTCGTGCTTCTTGACGTTCTTGAAGACGCGATCGTCGTAGTAGGTCATGAGCGCCACCTGCGCAGAGATGGCACGCTTGGAATTGGGCATGTTCACCAGCAGGGGTTTGTCCAACTCCATATAGCTGCTTTCAAAGCGGGTGATTTCTGGCGTCTTTTTGGCCTGCCGGGAGGGCGCCGAGGCGGCACTGGCGGCCGCGCCCGCAGCGTGGGCCTCTAGCTCGTGCAGCTTTTCTTCGGCCGCCTTGTGGTCTTTCTTATCAAAGAAGCCCACCGCGAACAGCGTGCCGACCACGGCACCTGCCAACAAGATGAGCGCCACCACCGCCAAGATGATGATCTTGACGAGCGGGGATTTCTTTGAGCCTTCTTCTTCGACGACTTCGTCAGCCATGGGTCACCTCAATCAGAATTTGCAATCAAACCAGCATGTCCCAAGCACTGCCGGAGCGCAGCGCAGAGATTCGGGACGGGTTTTTAGCATCTGCCTCCTGGTTATTGGACGTCGCCTCAGGCGCCTGAACACCCTGCGACTGGCGGGGTGTCGAATCTCCGCCACGTTGCTGGGATCGGCCCCCATTGACGTTCATTTGAGCAACATTCATGCCCATTTGTGCCAAGGTGTCTCTCAGACGGTTGATGCCATCAGACAACAGGTCTCGGGTCAGCGACTGTTGGGCTGTGAATTGGGCATTGAGCTGTCCCGCATTCATCCGCATTTCAATCTCGATCGACCCCAAGGATTCGGGGCGCAACTTGAGGTTGAGATGCCAATTGCCTTTCTCAAGTTCAGTCAACATGCGTTGGCCGACCGCCTCGCCGAGTCGGTCTGACAGCCGCTGGGCGCGATCCTGAGCCTGAGCCAGCCCGGCTTCCTGGCTGGCGAGGCCCGCCTTGAGCGCCACTTGAGCGGCCGCCGCGTGGCCGGCCCCTGCTCCCGCAAGCGGAGTCGCGGGCGTAGAGACGGGCGTCAGGGAGTCGGCGGGAACGCCCGCGGCGTCCGCCCGAGCCCACTGGGCCAACACGCGTGCCGCTCCGCCCTCGAAATGGGCGGCTCCCGCTGCTCCAGCCGACCCCACAGGGGTGCCTCGTGGGCGCCCTGCTGAGCCTGCTGCGGCCCGCGTTTCTATCCATTCCAACAGCTCAGGATCCAATGTAGACAGGTCTAAAGTGCTGTTGGCCGGGCGCGCTGGCGCGTTGGAAGTGCGGGGATTGACTCCTACACTGCCGGGAGATCGACCTATTTGCGTAAGTGACTGCTTACTTATTTGTAAAGCGGCCAGTAAAGGATCTGTGGTTGGGGTCGGGCCGGCATGCGCCGATACAGACGGTGACCCGCCTGCAGAAGCCCCCCAAGAGGTTCCGCCTTTGGAGCCTCCCTCACGCAACCAAGCGAGCGCAGCGGCGGCTTGCTGATCGACACCGGTTGCAGCGACTTGGGCCCCCTGGGAAGGTGCTGGGGACGACTTGACCTGCCCCGTGGCCGCCAAGGAAGCCGCCGCCGCCGTGGCGGCCATGGCATTGGCCGTGGGGCCGGATGTGGCCACCGCCATGGCGTCCGCCTGAGCCGCAGCGCCATCGAAGGCGGAGGCACGCTGAAGCAGGGCTGAGGCACCGGCCACGGTAATCGATGCCGCGCCAGCGGCCGATTCCGCGAAGGCGGCAGCGGTGGGGGAAGCGGAGAAAGACACTGCTGCCAAGGCGTCCGCCAAGGCGGTTGCAGCGGGCAGTGCCCCTGCCAATCGGTCGGCGGCCGTGGAGCCTGCGGCCGACTCGCCGTTGGAGAGTGAGGCGGCGAAGTCGGCGCCGAGGCTTGTCGACGGGGTCGGCCCGGACGCACCTGGGATGGCTGACGACGCTGCCATGGCATCTTGGCCAAACAGCCACTGTACGGCCCGGTCATCGAGGCCTTGGGCCCGGGCGAAAGCCACCAGGCTTTGACCGTCGAGCTCCGGTTGAGCGGGCTGAATGACGTTCAATCCCGGACTGACGGGGACAGTGGTCAAGCCACCCTGAGAGGGCATACCCGCTGCCGCAGTGGCCGCAGCTTGAGAAGTTTGTGAGGACAGCGACGCCAAAGCCGCCGCCGCCTGCAGAGCCAACAAGGCGGAGTCCGGGTCGAGGCCAGGATCTTGCCCAGCGACCTCTGAAGCGGCAACTTCTTGCCGCAGGGCGGTGTCCTCTTCCGTGCGGGCCGAGTCGGCCCCAGGAGTTCCAGATGGGCTGCTGAGGTCTGCCATCTTTTGGGCAAAAGCTTGGGCAAATGCCGAAGATCCAGGTGGGGTTTCAGCGCCCTTCACCTCGGAGGATCCCTGGTTGGGCCCGGAAAGTGCATCGGCATTGAAAGCGGTGCCAGTGGCGGAAAAGTCGGAGATCGACGTCGACATGAAGTGGGCTCTTGGTTGAGGTCGAGGAGTTCTGCAGCTTAAGTTCTGCAAGAACCGTGACCGGACACCTGTTGCCGCCAAAGGCCTCCACAGTGCGTCCCTTGGCACAGGGATTGCAGATGTCGCGCCATGACCACGCTCAGCCTGTCAACGATTCGACAGAACCTGGCCCGCATTGACACCACGGGGCTGGGCATTCCCTTGCTCGTCCTGCTCATCATGGCGATGCTGGTCTTGCCGCTGCCGCCGTTGGTGCTGGACATCTTATTTACGTTCAACATCGTGATCGGCCTGGTGGTGATCATGGTGGCCATCGGCACTCGCAAGCCGCTCGAGTTCTCGTCGTTTCCTTCTGTCTTGCTCTTGGCGACCATGCTACGGCTGGCGCTCAACGTAGCTTCCACCCGGGTGATTCTGGTGCACGGTCATACCGGCGCAGAAGCGGCGGGCAAGGTGATTGCCTCGTTTGGCGAGTTTCTGATCGCGGGCAATTATTTGGTGGGCTTTGTCATCTTCACCATCTTGATGATCATCAACTTCATCGTGGTGACCAAAGGTGCAGGCCGGGTCTCCGAAGTGAACGCACGGTTCACCTTGGACGCCATGCCGGGCAAGCAAATGTCCATCGATGCCGACTTGAATGCCGGCGTGATCGACCATGAAACCGCCAAGAAGCGCCGCGAAGAATTGGCCCAAGAAGCGGACTTTTTCGGCTCCATGGACGGTGCGTCCAAGTTTGTGAGCGGCGACGCGATTGCAGGCTTGCTGATTCTGCTGATCAATATTGTGGGCGGCCTGATCGTGGGTATCGGGCAACACGGTCTGAGTGCCGGCGAAGCGGGGCGCCTGTACACACTGCTCACCATCGGCGACGGCCTGGTGGCACAGATTCCAGGGCTGTTCTTGTCTTTGGCCACCGCCATCATCGTTACGCGCGTGACCACCTCGGAGTCGATGACCGAGCAGGCCCGCACGCAAATGTCCAACCCGTCGGCGCTGTTCATCGCAGCGTCGATTTTGGCCATTTTGGGTGTGGTGCCGGGCATGCCGCACCTCGTATTCTTGTTGCTGGCAGCGGCCACCGCAGGCATTGGGTGGATGGCTTTGCAAAAGCAAGCCCAACCGGCCGCAGCCGCTGAGCTGCCGGCCGCCGCCACCGACGCGCCCAAAGATTTGGATTGGGACGATGTAGAGCAAGTGGACTTGATCGGGTTGGAGCTGGGCTACGGCCTCATTCCCTTGATCAATCCCGATTCGGGAGGCCGCCTTTTGGCTCGAGTCAAAGGGGTGCGCAAAAAGTTGTCGGCTGAATTGGGGTTCTTGGTGCAGCCCGTGCGCATTCGCGACGCCCTCAATTTGGAGCCCGACTCGTATCACATCATTCTCAACGGGGTGGTGCGTGGACGTGGCGAAGTGAAGGTGGGCAAAGAATTGGCGATCAACCCGGGCAAGGTCTACGGGAAGGTCGATGGCCAAAAAACCCGGGAACCTGCCTTTGGACTGGAGGCGGTGTGGATCGATCCGGTGCAGCGTGAACAGGCGCGTGCCTTGGGTTACACCGTGGTGGATCCGGCCACAGCGATCGCCACGCACCTGAACAAGGTGCTGCGTGACAACTCTGCTGAGTTGCTCAGCCACGACGAAACCCAAAAGCTGTTGGACAAGTTGGCAGCGAAGTCTCCCAAACTGGTTGAAGAATTGGTACCCGGCAAGCTGTCGCTGGGCGTCGTGACGCGCACCTTGCAAAACTTGTTGACGGAGTCGGTGCCTATTCGCGACATGCGCAGCGTGGTCGAAGCGCTGACCGATGCCGCAGGGCGCACGCAAGACCCAGAACATCTGACGTCTTTGGTCCGCCCGAAGTTGGGTCGCATGATCGTGCAAGGCTTGTTAGAAACCCGAGATTCACTGTCGGTGATGACCTTAGATCCACAGCTTGAACAACTGTTGCACAACGTGATTCAGCAAAGCGGGAACAGCTCAGTGGTGTTGGAGCCCGGCTTGTCGGAGAGCCTGTTTTCAGCACTTCGCCAAAGTACCAAGTCGGTGGAAGACCAAGGTCTGCCGGCCGTCCTGGTGGTATCTCCCTCGGTGCGGTCTTGGATGTCCAAAGCGGTTCGCTATCGGGTGCCCGACCTGACCGTGCTGTCTTACAACGAAATTCCAGACGACCAGGCCATCAAGGTGGTGACCACTGTGGAAGCGGGGCAGCGCAATGACGGCGCCGCATCCACCCCTTGAAGCCAGATCATTTCTGAACCGCAAAGCTCTCCAACGAAGGCGACCCCATGGAACTCAAACGTGTGATTGCGCTGGACATGCGCACTGCCAATGAAAAGGCGATCCAGCTGTATGGAGAGAACGTGTTGGTCATCTCCAGTGAGCGTGTGGACAACCATACCGAGCTGATTGTGGCTGTGGACCTGCCAGGCCTTCACGACGCGGAGTCTGAGGCATCGGTGACGATGCAAGGGGTGGAGATGCATGAGATCGGAGCCGGTGAGGTGATGTCGGCGGCCGAGTTCAAGAAGGTGTCATTCGCCGATGCACTGGAAGCCTCGGCCAGGGGAGATGACGGGGGGGAGGGAGATCGCCGCGCGCCTTCGGCGCTCGCGATGACGGGGGGTGTGCCTTCGGCGCTCGCGATGACGGAGGGTGTGCCTTCGGCGCTCGCGATGACGGGGGGTGCGACCACGGAACAAGCGGCCGCGCAACATATGCATGACGCGTTGCACAGCCGCGAAATCGTGGCGTGGTTGCGCGAAGAGTTTGATGCGCTGAGACGAGAGTTGCTGAGCGCTCGCTGGCAAGTGGATGAAGCCGGCGTGCAAGGGTGGGGCGAGCCTTTGCGATCTTTGGCTCAAGCTTTGGCATCGTTGGGTCTGCCCTCGGGCTTGCGTGACATGCTCATGGCAGAGCTGCAGCGTCTACAGTCTTTTGACGCGCCCGTGGATATCTCATCTGCTGTGGATGCGCTGGACGCACGTTTGATGTCGGCGCTGAAAAAGACGGCTGCCAAGGCTGCCAAAGGGGCTGCCGGGACGGCCCTCCAAGGCATTGCCGCGGGGTCGCAAACTGGCCTGCAGGTGCTGGTTGGGCCCTCGGGCTCGGGCAAGACCACCCTGGTGGCGCGACTGGCCGCTTCGGGTGCGGCCATCCACGGTGCCGCATCGCAGGCCGTGGTGAGCTACCGAGACGCACGCCCCGGCGCTTGGAGTCAGTTGCAAACCTTGGCCGCACAAGCGGGCATCGATTGCTACCGTGCGCCGGATGAAGCCACGTTTCAGGTGATACTCGCAGAGTTGTCAGATCGCAAGACGGTGTGGGTAGACACGCCGGGCCTGAATTTCATGGACGTTGCACAGGGCTTGATGTCCCAGAATCCCAAGGTGAGCATGCATGCGGTGTTGCCCGTGGACGCCACCTTGACCTCGGCCGCTCGAGTGGTGGTGCAAGCCCATGGTCTGTGGTCGTCATTGATGTTGACCAAGATGGATGAGGCGGCGCACCCCTGGCCATTGATCGCCGCGCTGACCGAGTTTCCGACCCCGGTGTCACTGGTCAGCGAAGGTTCAGCACAGAGTCTGCGGGCTTTCGAGGCTCGGGATTTGGTGTCGTGCGCGCTGGCGCCGTTCCACACCCTGGCCGCCCCTGCGCAGACCGGGCAAACCCTTCAGGTGCGAGAGGAAGCCCCCACTGCCATGATCGATGGCCGCTCCACCACCAAGCCGGCTCGCACGACCAAGAAGGCCTCCTCCGCGCCCGCTCGTACGCCTGCTGGTGCGCCTGCCAAGGCGGCCGCCCGTGTGCCCGTGGTGGCGCGCATGACTTCACGGTCATCCAAACGCGTGGCCACCCATGCATAAACTTCCTGTTCCCAAGGTCGTTGGCATCGCCAGTGGCAAAGGCGGTGTGGGCAAGACCACGGTGTCGGTCAACCTGGCCGTGGCGCTGGCCCAATCTGGCAAGCGCGTGATGCTGCTGGATGCCGACCTGGGACTGGCCAACACTCAGATTGCGCTCGGTGCGCACACGCCGCTGAATATTGGGCATGTGCTGCGTGGTGAGCGCAGCCTGGAAGAGATCATCATCACGACGCCACAGGGCATCAGGCTGGTGCCGGGCGCCTCAGGCTTGCGCGAGATGGCATCTTTGGATTCGGCTCAAATTGCGGAAATCATTGGCGCCTTCGACACCTTGACGGAGCCTGTGGATGTGCTGTTGGTGGACATCGCGGCCGGCTTATCGAGCTCGGTGATTGAGTTCTTGGCGGCGTGCCAGCACCGGATTGTGGTGGTGCGCGATGAGCCTTCGTCGATTGCCGATGCCTATGGCTTGATCAAGGTGTTGACCCTGGAGGAGCAGCTGGACCAAAATTACTTGGTGACCAACCAGGTCACGTCCGCTCAGGACGGTCGACGGCTCCATCAGCGGCTCAACGATGTGTGCATGCGTTTCTTGGGGCAGTCGGTGCGTCACTTGGGCTCGGTGGAGTCTGACGAGATGGTGCTGCAGGCACTTCGCAAGTTCAAGGCGGTGACCGAATTTGCACCGGGTACGGCCGCGGCGCGTGACTTCCGAGCCCTGGCCCAAGCGGTGTGGGAACTTCCTGCCGTGGATCAGCCCTCAGGCCGCCTCCAACTGTTCTTGGGCCGAATGGTCCAGGCTTCATCCGCGTCTTAGCATCATGGCCGCCTCCATTGCCATGTACGAACAGGTGGATGACCAGCGCGAGGCGCTGATCGTCAGTCATATGGCCATGGTGAAACGGGTGGCCGTGCACTTGAAGGCTCGCATCCCCCCTTTCATGGAGCTCGACGAGCTGATTCAAGTGGGCATGGTGGGTCTGATTGAAGCTGCACGATCGTTTGACCCCAAACTGGGTCACGAATTCGAACACTTTGCGCTGCGCCGAGTGCGCGGTGCGATTTTGGACGAAGTAAGACGGCAGTCGGCCCTGCCCCGCTCTGCGGTGGCGTTCAACAAGAGCGAGAGCGAAGCGGTGCATGCACTGGCTTCTGACCTGGGGCGCCAGCCCACGCAGGTGGAATTGGCCGAGTACCTGGGCAAGGACATTGAAGAGTTCCACCACGAGCGAACTCAGGCCAAACGCTTTGAGACTTTCTCCATCGAGGCGATGAGCGAGGAGGTGCTGCAGATCTCCGGGGACGCTCACGGGCAGCCCGAGGCGCTGGTGGAACAGGCGGAGTTTTTGGAAGTGGTGACCCGCATCGTTGACGGGTTTCCCGAACGTGAGCGGCTTGTCATGTCGCTGTATTACGTGGAAGAGCTCAATCTGAAAGAGATTGGCGAGGTGCTGGGCGTGACCGAATCGCGAGTCAGCCAAATTCTTTCCACGGTGGCCAAGAAGATCCGTGCCGAATTGAAGATGTAGGGAATGTTGTCTCCTGGCAACACCCAGGCGGCATTCAAGTTTTTCTCAGCGCGACCGAATCACCTGGTGTCCGGGTCTTTGGACTCATTAACCAGCTGACAAACATGCGCGCATTCAAACAATTCAACGAAAGCTACGGTTCCGTCCAGGTCGCCACCGGTGTGGCCACTGCCAACAACGTGCAGTTGATTCAGATGTTGTTTGACGGCTTGTTGGAGAGCCTGGATGTAGCCTACGGTCACATCCAAAACAAGGCCATCACCGAGAAGTCCAACGCCTTGGTGCGTGCCGGACGCATTGTGGTGGGCTTGCAAAGCGCTTTGGACTTCGAGCGTGGTGGCGAAATTGCCCACAACCTGAACGACCTGTATTCCTACATCACGCGTCGCCTGTTCCATATCAACGCCCACAATGACCTGGGGGCCCTGGACGAAGTGCGTGGCTTGGTCAAGGACGTGTCGTCAGCTTGGGAAAATCTGCCCTCGCTGCTGGGCCCGATGGGACTGAGCGGCGGTGCCGCACCGGCTCGGCATTGAAGGATTCGGAGGGCCCGAGAGCCCTCATGCTCGGCTCATAGGCTGGAGCTGAAAACCTCTGAGCTCGGCCGCACCCTCACGGGGGCTTTGTGGCGGGTGACCGTGCCGATGCTGATGCAACACAGTGGCCTTTCGAGGGCCTGCAGAGAAAAGAGTGCGCGCAGCCAGGGCATGCTCGAGAGGTCCGATGCCCCATGGCACAGGCTGGTCAAGGCCAGATCAAGCGCCTCTTCAGCACTCCATCTTCCCTCATGAGGAATGCCCTGCTCTTGGCAGAAGGCTTGAAGCTGCACGGCCGTCCAGCATCGGCTGGGAGGGGCCCGCTCGGTGCACACCACACGGCGCACACGGCCCCTCAGGCGCGAGATGATGTCTTGAGCGTCCTTGTCGGCCGAAATGGCCAAGAGGACCTTCGGGAGCTCTTGGAGCGCCGTGATCGCAAAACGCGGCTGCAGTGACGACATCAAACCAACTGGCTTGCGAGGCCGAGGTGCCTTGCGCGCAAGGCGCATCGCGCGCATCTTCGCACGCGCCACTCGCTCCCAGTCGACCGGCGGGTCCAGGCGCTGCCAGGGAGTGAGGGCAGGAGAAGCCTTGCCTTTTTCAGGAAGCGATCAGACCCCGCCTCTCGATCGAATGATTTCTACGCCCACTTGAGCCACCTCGGGCAGGATCCCCAACTTGGCCACCCGCACCCGCACGCGAAACACCGGGAAGCGCGCCAGAATGCGACTTGCCACGGCGTCGACCAGTCGCTCTAGCAAGCGATGGCGTTGGTGGGCGAGGCTGGCACGGAGGTCCTCCACCACATCGGCGTAATTGACGGTGTCACCGATCTGATCAGAATCTGCGGCCTG
>CAZCJB010000088.1:0-10968 GCA_964498795.1 uncultured Rubrivivax sp.
AAAGTGACAAGTCCGGGATGCGCGTGGTCATTGAGCTCAAGCGGGGCGAAGTGCCTGAGGTGGTGCTGAACAACCTCTACAAGCAAACGCAGCTGCAAGACACCTTCGGCATCAACATGGTGGCCCTCATCGATGGCCAGCCCAAGCTGTGCAACCTCAAGCAGTTGCTGGAAATCTTCTTGGAGCACCGGCGCGAGGTGGTCACGCGGCGCACCGTCTTTGCCTTGCGCAAAGCCCGCGAACGCGGCCACGTCTTGGAAGGCCTGGCGGTGGCACTCGCCAATATCGATGAATTCATCGAGACGATCAAAACGTCGCCAACACCCCCCATGGCCAAGGCGGCCTTGATGAGCAAGAGCTGGGATTCGTCGCTCGTGCGCGAAATGCTGGCCCGTACTGAATCCCAAGCGCCAGGTGGATCGGCGGCCTTCCGCCCTGAGGGCCTGCCGGCTCACTACGGCATGCAGCCTGATGGGTTGTACCGGTTGTCTGAAGACCAAGCCCAAGAAATCTTGCAGATGCGCTTGCAGCGCTTGACGGGGCTGGAGCAAGACAAGATCCTGGGCGAGTACAAAGACGTGATGGCCCAAATTGCCGACTTGCTGGACGTGTTGGCACGGCAAGAGCGGGTCACCGCCATCATTGGCGAAGAGTTGACCTCGCTGCGTCAAGAATTCGGCCAGACCAAGGTGGGCGCACGGCGCAGCCAGATCGAGCACAACGTGCAGGAGCTGGGCACCGAAGATCTCATCACGCCCACCGACATGGTGGTCACGCTCAGCCACACGGGCTACATCAAGAGCCAGCCCTTGGCCGAGTACCGTGCACAGCGGCGTGGCGGTCGGGGCAAACAGGCCGCGCAGACCAAGGAAGACGACTGGATCGACCAGCTTTTCATCGCCAACACGCATGACTGGATGCTGTGTTTCAGCAACCGCGGACGGGTCTATTGGCTCAAGGTATGGGAAGTGCCCCAAGGCGGGCGTGCCAGTCGCGGCAAGCCCATCGTGAACATGTTCCCGTTGCAGCCGGAGGAAAAGATCACCGTGGTGCTGCCGCTCACGGGCGAGTTCCGCAGCTTCCCGGCCGATCATTTCATCTTCATGTCCACGGCCTTGGGCACGGTCAAGAAGACCGCCTTGGACGAATTCAGCAACCCCCGCAAAGCCGGCATCATCGCCGTCGACCTGGACGAGGGCGACCACCTGATTGGCGCAGCCCTGACCGACGGCCACCACGACGTGATGCTGTTCTCGGATGGCGGCAAGGCCGTCCGGTTTGACGAAGACGATGTGCGTGCCATGGGCCGTGCGGCACGCGGTGTGCGCGGCATGATGCTGGAGCCGGGCCAGACCGTCATTGCCATGTTGGTGGCCGAAGACGAAACGCAAAGCGTGCTCACCGCCACCGAAAACGGCTATGGCAAGCGCACCTCTATCGTCGAGTACACCCGCCATGGACGCGGTACCAAGGGCATGATCGCCATCCAACAGAGCGAACGCAACGGGAAGGTCGTGGCGGCCACGCTGGTGCGCGCTGCGGACGAGATCATGCTCATCACCGACAAGGGCGTGCTGGTACGCACCCGCGTGAGTGAGATCCGCGAACTGGGTCGCGCCACGCAGGGCGTGACGCTCATTGCCTTGGACGATGGCGCCAAGTTGTCGGGACTGCAGCGCATCGTGGAAAACGACGCGCATGTCGCCGGCGGTGACGACTTGAGCGGCGAAGGCGCTGAAGAAGGGTCGTCCTCCGACGAGTGATCCCATGAGCCAAGACGCCTCTTTGCCGCCTTCATCCACAGACCCCCAATTGCTGGCGCTGCGCAATCGCATCGATGCGATCGACCGCGAGTTGTTGAAGCTGCTCAACCAACGAGCGGGCGTGGCGCAGGAGGTGGGCGAACTCAAAAAACGCGATGGCTCCCCCGTGTTTCGGCCTGAGCGAGAGGCCCAGGTCATTGACAAGCTCAAGCAGGCGAATGCCGGGCCGCTGAAAACCGAGAGCATCGCACCCATCTGGCGCGAAATCATGTCAGCCTCGCGCGCGCTCGAGGCGCTGACCCGAGTCGCTTACCTCGGGCCTGCAGGCACTTTCAGCGAGCAAGCCGCTTTGGGCTATTTTGGCTCTTCCATCGACAAAGTGCCTTGCGTCAGCATTGATGAAGTCTTCCGTGCCACGTCGGCAGGCGCTGCCGATTTCGGTGTGGTGCCAGTGGAAAATTCCACCGAAGGTGTGGTCGCGCGCTCACTGGATCTGCTGCTCAACACCCCCTTGAACATCGTGGGGGAAACCAGCCTGTTGGTGCGGCACAACCTGCTGCGCAAAGAACCTCAGTCTGTAGGGGTCGCTGCCGTGGTCGCCCACGCACAGGCGCTGGCCCAATGCCACACCTGGCTGTCTGAACACCTGCCGCAAGCCGAGCGCCGCCCGGTCTCCAGCAATGCCGAGGGTGCGCGCCTGGCTGCCCAGGATGCGTCACTGGCCGCCATTGCCAGCACGCGCGCTGCTTCGGAATTCGGTCTGCACGTGGTGGCACCAGCAATACAGGACGACGCCCACAACCGTACCCGTTTTGCCATCGTCGCTCATCCCCACACCCACCCCACACCACGAGCCACAGGTCACGATTGCACCAGCTTGGTGGTCTCAGTCACCAACCGGCCCGGCGCCGTGCACGACATGCTGGTGCCGTTGAAGGCCAATGGCGTTTCCATGACGCGCTTTGAGTCTCGCCCTGCGCGTTCCGGCCAATGGGAGTACTTCTTTTACATCGACATTGAGGGCCACCCCGAACAGCCCCAAGTCGGCACGGCACTGAAGCAGCTGCGCGAGGTTTGCGCCTTCTTCAAGGTGCTGGGCACCTACCCCGTTGACGTGCATTGACATGGTGAGGCAGCTCGGCGTCATCGGCTGCGGCTTGATGGGAGGCAGCTTTGCATTGGCACTGCGTCAGGCGCGACAGGTCCAGCGCGTGGTGGGTTACAGCCGTTCGTCCGAAGCGCGGCAGCAGGCTTTGTCTCTGGGTGTGATCGATGTGGCTGCCGAAAACGTGGCCCAAGCCGTGACGGGCAGCGATGTGGTGCTGGTGGCGGTACCAGTGGCCGCTACTGAAGAAACTCTGCGTGAGGTGGGCCTGCACTTGGACTCCCATGCACTTTGCATGGACGTGGGTAGCACGAAAGTTCAGGTGATGGAAGCGGCTGAACGCGCCTTGGGTCCCCGTTGGGATTGTTTTGTACCCGCCCATCCGATTGCCGGCAAAGAGTTGGCAGGGGTGGGCCATGCCGATGCGCAGCTGTACCGCGATCGCTTGGTGGTCTTGACGCCCGCCGCGAACACCTCGGCAGGTGCCGTTGCACGCCTGGATCGGGCGAGCGGGCTGTGGCGTGCCGCGGGCGCTCGCGTCGAGGTCATGACCGCGCAGGCGCATGATGCGGCTTTTGCCGCCGTGAGTCATTTGCCTCACCTCTTGGCCTTTGCCTACATGAAAGGTCTGATGAATCAATCCGAGCGCCACGAGTTCCTGCGGCGGGCGGGGCCGGGTTTTCGAGATTTTTCAAGGATCGCTGGCAGCGATGCCGTGGTCTGGCGCGACATCTTGCTGAGCAACTCGCAAGCCACGCTGTCGCAATTGGCACAATTTCGTCAGGCGCTCGATCAGTTCGAGCGTTGGTTGCGCGCCGGCCAGGGGTCGGAATTGCAAGGGGCCATCGAGGAGGTGGCCACGGAGCGGCGCCAGTGGCGTCTGGCCGACCCGGCGGTCTCGGCCACAAAAGTTCAAGACGTCGAGACCTGACCATGTTCACCGGTGCGTTTCTTGATCTTCCTCGGCTGAATCGTGCGGCCGGGACCGTCAAGTTGCCGGGCTCCAAGAGCATCTCCAACCGGGTGCTCCTGTTGGCGGGTCTGGCGCATGGCACGACTGTGGTGCATGACTTGTTGGAGTCCGATGACACCCGAGTGATGCTCGAGGCCCTTCGGCAGTTGGGTTGTGGGGTTGCCACGCAGCAAGGGGCTTGGCACATCACGGGATTGGGTGGGCGCCTGAAGGTGCGTGAAGCCCAGCTCTTCTTGGGCAATGCAGGCACGGCCATGCGCCCCCTCACGGCGGCCTTGGCGGTTTTGGCCGCCATGCAAGGGGGCGACTTCACGCTCGCGGGGGTGACGCGGATGCACGAGCGCCCGATTGGCGACTTGGTGGATGCGCTGCGCCCATTGGGCTGCACCATCGATGACCTGGGGCGACCGGGGTACCCTCCGCTTCGTGTGCGTGGCCAGTGGGGTGGGATCTTGAACACCTCGGATCCCATTCGAGTGCGCGGTGATGTATCGAGCCAGTTTTTGACGGCACTGTTGTTGGCCTTGCCATTGGTGCAGTCGGGGCGGGGACACGCGCCTGAAGATGGCCGCGGCCCTGCGGGCCTCGCCATGACGGACACGAACGCCTCGGGCCTCGCCATGACGGACACGAACGCCTCGGGCCTCAGTACCGTCATTGCGAGCGGCGCAGCCGCGAAGCAATCTTCATCCCACGACATCGTCATCGAAGTCCAGGGCGAGCTCATCTCCAAGCCCTACATCGAGATCACGCTGAACTTGCTGGAGCGCTTTGGCATTCAAGTCCAACGTGAAGGTTTTTCGCGTTTCGTGATCCCTGCGGGCAGCCGCTATACCACCCCCGGCGACATCTACGTGGAAGGCGATGCCTCGTCGGCGTCATATTTCATCGCGGCAGGTGCACTTGCAGCCGCCGCAGAATCGCCGGTGCGCATTGAGGGCGTGGGAAGCAGTTCCATCCAAGGCGATATTCAATTTGTAGAGGCCGCAACAGCCATGGGCGCTGTGGTGCGCAGCGGACCGAATTGGTTGGAAGTGCACCGAGGCGCCTGGCCCCTCAAAGGTGTGACGTTGGACTGCAATCACATCCCAGATGCCGCCATGACACTGGCCATGATGGGCTTGTTTGCCGATGCACCGACCCGCTTGACACAGGTGGCCAGCTGGCGCGTGAAGGAGACCGACCGCTTGGCAGCCATGGCCCTGGAGTTGCGCAAGCTGGGAGCCACCGTGGTAGAGGGGCCTGACTTCATTGAAGTGCATCCCCTGGAAGCCGGTCTGTGGCGTGATGCGTCTTGGCACACCTACGACGATCACCGCATGGCCATGTGTGGGTCGTTGGCGGCGTTTGGTACACCCATCCGGATCGAAGACCCCGCATGCGTTGCCAAAACTTTTCCCGATTACTTCGAGGCGTTTTTTGCCATGGTCCAGGCCGACCCGCCAAGCATTCCGGTCATCACCATCGATGGCCCGTCGGCCTCGGGCAAAGGGACGCTGGCCAGCGCGGTGGCACGCCGTTTGGGGTATCACTTGCTGGATTCGGGCGCCCTCTACCGGGCGACGGGCGTGGCAGCGGCTCGCGCAGGCGTGAGCCTGAAGGATGAGCCCGCTTGCGCGGCGATCGCCGCCTCCATGGCCTTGAGCTTCGAGGGCGATCGCGCTTTCTTGGACGGCGAGGACATTTCGGACGCCTTGCGCGAAGAAGAAGCCGGGGTACGGGCCTCTTTGGTGGCTGCCATGCCCTTGGTGCGCCAGGCCCTGCACGACCTCCAACTGTCATTTCGCAAGCTTCCAGGCTTGGTCGGCGATGGTCGCGACATGGGCACGGTGGTATTCCCCGACGCCACTTTGAAGGTGTTTTTGACCGCCAGCGCCGCCCAACGTGCGCAAAGGCGGCATAAGCAATTGATTTCTAAAGGAATTCAGGCTAAACTAGAAGACCTTTGTGCTGAACTGGAGGCACGCGATGCCCGGGACAAGTCCCGCAGCGTTGCGCCTTTAAGGCCCGCACAAGATGCGCTAATGCTCGACAACTCTGAGCTCGGGATCGACGATTCGGTCGAACTCGTGCTCAAGTGGTGGGCTGATCGCAGGCCGTTCTCAAAAGGATCGGCCGACACTTAAGAGCCCACTGCGCTCCCCTTCCGGCCTGCTGGCCATTGGGCGTGGTGATTTCTTCAACGCAACCCCGCAACATTTTGTTGCATCGACCGCCGGCGGTTCCCATCTTTTTGCAAGCCGCAGGCACAGGAAACCACATGTCTGAAACCCAAGCCGCCCTGGGCGGAGAGTCGTTTGCCGCCCTCTTTGAGGAATCCCTCAAGCGCAGTGAAATGCGCACGGGCGAAGTCATCACTGCGGAAGTGGTGCGCATCGACTTCAACCATGTCGTCGTGAATGCCGGCCTCAAGAGCGAGTCCTACATTCCGATCGAAGAATTCAAAAATGACCAGGGCGAGCTCGAAGTCCATGTCGGAGACTACGTATCGGTGGCCATTGACGCCGTCGAAAACGGCTACGGCGACACCATTTTGTCGCGCGACAAGGCCAAGCGTCTGGCCTCGTGGCTGTCGCTTGAAACCGCCTTGGAGTCGGGTGATTTCGTCACCGGCACCGTCAGCGGTAAGGTCAAGGGAGGTCTGACCGTGCTGGTCAATGGCATCCGTGCCTTCTTGCCGGGTTCCTTGTTGGATACCCGTCCGGTCAAGGACATGTCGCCCTTCGAGGGCAAGACCATGGAATTCAAGGTCATCAAACTTGACCGCAAACGCAACAACGTGGTGCTGTCGCGCCGCGCGGTGGTGGAAGCTTCCATGGGCGAAGAGCGCGCCAAGTTGCTCGAGACCTTGAGCGAAGGCTCGACCGTGACTGGGGTGGTCAAGAACATCACCGAATATGGTGCGTTCGTGGACCTTGGCGGCATCGACGGCTTGCTGCATATCACCGACATGGCTTGGCGCCGAGTGCGCCACCCGAGCGAAGTGGTGCAAGTGGGTCAGGAGCTGCAGGCCAAAGTCCTCAAATTCGACTCCGAGAAGAACCGCGTCAGCCTGGGCCTCAAGCAACTGGGCGATGATCCCTGGATGGGCGTGGCACGCCGTTACCCCACGAGCACCCGCCTGTTTGGCAAGGTCACCAACATCGCCGATTACGGTGCGTTCGTGGAGATTGAACCCGGCATCGAAGGCCTGGTGCACGTCAGCGAAATGGACTGGACCAACAAGAACGTGGCGCCTTCCAAGGTGGTCACGTTGGGCGACGAGGTCGAGGTCATGGTGCTCGAGATCGACGAAGACAAGCGTCGCATCAGCTTGGGCATGAAGCAGTGCAAGGCCAACCCCTGGGAAGAGTTCAGCACCACCGTCAAGCGTGGCGACAAGGTCAAGGGGCCCGTCAAGTCCATCACCGACTTCGGCGTGTTCATCGGCTTGGCCCAAGGCATCGATGGCCTCGTGCATTTGTCCGACCTGTCGTGGAATGAGCCGGGCGAGTCCGCAGTTCGCAACTACAAGAAGGGCCAAGAAGTCGAAGCCGTGGTGCTGGCCGTGGACGTGGAGCGCGAGCGCATCTCCCTGGGCATCAAGCAGCTCGACACCGACCCCTTCACCACCTTCACCACCATCAACGATCGTGGCGCCGTGGTCACCGGCAAGGTCAAGACGGTGGATGCTCGCGGTGCGGAGGTCGAACTGTCTGAAGAGGTCATTGGCTATTTGCGCGCCAGTGAAATCAGCCGCGATCGCGTGGAAGATGCTCGCAACGTCATCAAGGAAGGCGATGAGCTGTCAGTGATGATCGTCAACGTGGACCGCAAGGCCCGTTCGATTCAGCTGTCGCTCAAGGCCAAGGACGCGGCCGATCAGCAAGAAGCCATGCAGCGCCTGTCGGCCAGCAATGAGCGCGAACATGCGGGCACGACCAGCTTGGGCGCTCTGTTGCGCGCCAAGCTGGACAACACAGGCAACACCAACGGCTGAGCTTGGCCATGACCCGATCCGATCTCGTCAATCAGCTGGCTCAAAGGTTCTCGCAGCTCACACAGCGAGACACTGAGTTCGCCGTGAAGACGATGCTCGATGCGATGTCCGATGCCTTGGCGCGCGGGCACCGCATCGAGATTCGCGGATTTGGCAGTTTTTCGATCAACCGCCGGCCGCCGCGCGTGGGACGCAACCCGCGCAGCGGCGAGCAGGTGGTGGTGCCTGAAAAGTTGGTACCCCATTTCAAGCCAGGCAAAGCCCTGCGCGAATCGGTCGACGCTCCCTCCAACGTCATTGCGAGCGCAGCGAAGCAATCTCCCACCTGAAGTCCGCCACAGGTCCTAAAATCGGGCCGGTATGCGCACGTTTCTGTGGCTCCTGCGGGCCTTCATCTTTTTTGCCCTTTTCGCCTTTGCGCTGAACAATCAGCAAAAGGCCACCATCCATTGGTTTTTTGGCGTGGAGTGGCAGGCCCCCATGGTCATCGTGGTGTTGGCCGCCTTCGCAGCCGGCTGTGCCGTGGGAGTTTTGGCCATGGTGCCGGGTTGGTGGCGCCAGCGGCAGCGAGCCCAACGTCATGCCGCCGATCGCTTGAGCGCCTCGGCGCCACCCACACCCAACACGGGGTCGGCCGAAGCCCCCCCCGAGCATCCACCACGCGATGGACTTTGACTTTCAATGGCTGCTGCTGGGATTACCAGCGGCCTTCGCACTGGGGTGGGTGGCTTCGCGCCTGGATCTGCGTCAGCTTCGACGAGAAAATCGTGAGGCCCCCAAGGCCTATTTCAAGGGCTTGAATCTCCTGCTCAATGAGCAGCAAGACAAAGCCATCGATGCCTTCATTGAGGCCGTGCAGCACGACCCGGACACGGCCGAGTTGCACTTCACGCTGGGCAACTTGTTCCGTCGGCGAGGCGAGTTTGAGCGCGCCGTGAGAGTGCATGAGCACTTGTTGGCGCGGGCCGACCTCAAGCCTCACGATCGCGATCGAGCCCAGTACGCGCTGGCTCAAGACTTCATGCGCGCGGGCCTGTTTGACCGAGCCGAGGCAGCCTGCCGCAAGGTGGAAGGCACAGCCTTTGATGTCGACGCCAAATTGGCGCTGTTGGCGCTTTACGAGCGATCTCGAGATTGGCTCCAAGCCATCGAAGTGGCCGAGCAGTTGGAGCGTTTGGGACAAGGTGCTTTCGTCACACGGGTCGCACATTACCGATGCGAAGTGGCTGTGCAGGCTCAGGCGCAGGGCGACTCAAAGCAAGCCATGTCCGCATTGGAAAGCGCCTGCCGGGTGGACCCCTACGCTGCGCGCCCTTGGGTGGAGCTTGGACGGCTTCATCTGAAGCTGGATCACGCTCATGAAGCTTTACGTGCCTGGGACGAATTGCGTCGAGTCAAGCCGCAAAGTTTCAATCTGGTGGCCGCCGAGTATGCGCAAGTGGCACTTTCATCCGATGAGATACCTCATGCTCGCCAAGCCATGTCGCAGTTGTATGCGCAAGCGCCTTCAACGACCCTGCTTCACGCCATCAACCGATTAGAAGCCACCTCGAACCCCGAAACCGCTCACGAAGATCAAGTGAGGGCGCGATGGGTTCGGCATTTGCATTCAATGCCCACCTTGTCTGCCGCGCAGGCGCTGCTCAGCACCTCTGAGCTGAACCTCTGCGAAGACGCGGTTCAGGGCATTCAACGGGCCGTCGACCGCGCGGTGAAGCCGTTGCAGCGATATCGGTGCGCTGCCTGCGGCTTTGAGGCACAGCAGTACTTTTGGCAATGTCCTGGTTGTCTGAGTTGGGACAGTTTCCCGCCTCAGACGATTGAGGAGCAATCATGAGCCTCAGCGAAGTCCAGCGCGTGGTACTTTGCATGAAATGGGGCACCAAATATGGTCCTGAGTATGTCAATCGACTCTATGCCATGGTGCGACGCCATCTGCAAGGGTCTTTCAATTTCGTCTGCCTGACCGATGACGCGTCGGGCATCCGCTCCGAGGTGCAGTGTCTGCCCATTCCCAGCCTGCGCCTGCCCGAGGGAATTCCTGAGCGCGGATGGACCAAGCTCACCACCTTCCAAGCCGACTTGCATGGTTTGAAAGGGACGGCGCTTTTCTTGGATTTGGACGTGGTCATCGTCGATGACATCACGCCTTTTTTCGAGGAGGCGGGTGAATTTCTCATCATCCACGATTGGAAGCGCCCTTGGCGCATCACGGGCAATTCATCGGTGTACCGCTTCAAATTGGGAGCGCACGCGGACGTCTTAGAACGTTTTCGACTGACGCAAGAAGACGTGCGTCGTCGATTGCGCAATGAGCAGGCGTATCTTTCAGAAGTGATCCATGAACAGGGGCGCTTGCGCTACTGGCCCGCGAGTTGGTGTGCGAGCTTCAAGTACCACTGCATCCCTGCCTTCCCCACCAACTGGTGGCGCACCCCCATCATTCCGTCGGGCAGCCGCATCATCATCTTCCACGGAGAGGTCAACCCGCCCGATGCGCTGATCGGGGAGCGCAACCGGTGGGGACGGGGCCTGCGGCCTGCGCCCTGGATCGCCGCGCATTGGTGCGAATGATGAGCAAGTGGCGGGTGATGCATTTCGTCACCGGCGGGTTTTCGGGGGCCACGCAAGTGGCCGTCGACCTGGCGCGTGCCGCGCAGCGCGATGACAGCCCTGTCGAAGCTCAATTGGTGCTGCGCCGTAAACGCCAAACCCCTGACGATCGGGTCGATGCTTTGCGACATGAAGGCCTGCAAGTGGACGTCGTGCCCGGCTGGTCCCACCTGGCCACCATGGCCTCGTTGGTGCAGTTGTGCCGCCGCGATCGTCCTGACGTGTTGGTGGCTCACGGATTTTCGGAGCACCTGTGGGGGCGCTACGCAGGGCTCTGGGCGGGGGTGCCTCATCTCGTTCATGTGGAGCACAATTCCAAAGAGCGTTACACGCGCTGGCGGCTGGCGCAATCACGGTGGCTGGCCCAACGCACCGCAGCCATTGTGGGATGCTCAGAAGGCGTCAAGGCCAGCCTGCTGGCCTTGGGATTCCCGTCACACAAAGTCTGTGCCATCTCCAATGGCATCGTCTTGCATCCCTATGCTGCAGCCCCTGAAAAGCCTTATCTCCACCGAGCGCCTGGCGTGGTGATGAC
>CAZCJB010000089.1:0-10962 GCA_964498795.1 uncultured Rubrivivax sp.
CCGCTGACCTCTTGCATGCCATGCAAGCGCTCTCCCAGCTGAGCTATACCCCCGCCGATTGAACGTAGCCCATCATTATAGCCTGACTTTCAAAGGCGCTGCAATCGGGTCAATACGACGGTCGGCTCAAAGAGCGCCAACACCGCATCGATGGACGGGGTCTGCGCACGCCCACACACCAGCACCCGCACGGCAGGCGCGAGTTGCGGCATCTTCAGCCCTTGGGCGTTGAGCGTTTCCTTCAAGGCTGCAGCAATCGAAGCCTTGTCCCACACCCCTTGTGACAAGGTGGCCAATCGGTCGCGCAGGTCCACCAGGCCCAGCCTGACGCTGTCAGTCACATGCGCCTGCAACTCGTCGACGGACGGCGTGACCTCCACAAAGAACATGCTGATCCAATCGGCCAATTCCACCAGGGTGCTGCAACGATCCTTGAACAAGGCACACGCACGTTTCAAGTGCGGCAAGCTCCACCCCATCACCCCGCGATCCGTGAGGTGCCGGGTCACCAACCCAGCCAACCGCGCATCGCTGGCTTGCTTGATGTAGTGCGCATTCACCCAGGCCAGCTTTGCCGGGTCCCACTGCGCGGGGCTCTTGGCCAAATGTGAGCCATCAAACCATCCCACCATCTGTTCGCGGCTGAACAGTTCATCATCCCCGTGGCTCCAGCCCAAACGGGCCAGGTAGTTCAACATGGCCTCCGGCAGATAACCCGCCTCCTCATAGGCGGTCACACTCACGGCGCCTCGGCGCTTGGACAGCTTCAGGCCATCATCTCCCAAGATGATCGGGCAGTGTCCAAATTGCGGCAGCGGTGCACCCAGCGCTTGGAAGATGTTGATTTGCCAAGGCGTGTTGTTCACATGCTCATCACCGCGAAAGACGTGCGTGATGTTCATGTCCCAGTCATCCACCACCACGGCGAAGTTGTAGGTGGGCACACCGTCGGCACGCAAGATGATGAGGTCATCGATCTCACGGTTGCTGATCGTGATGGGGCCTTTGACCAGGTCGTTCCAGGTGACGTCGCCATCGGTCGGATTGCGAAACCGCACTACCGGCTTCACGCCCTGGGGCACCGAAGGCAAGGTCTTGCCTGGCTCGGGGCGCCAACGCCGGTCATAGTGCGTCTTTTCGCCCCGTTCGCGCTGTGCCTCGCGCATGGCATCCAACTCTTCAGGTGAGGCGTAGCACAGGTAGGCCAACCCCGCATGGATCAATTGCTGCGCGACCGTCTGATAGCGCGCCAAGCGTTGCATCTGGTAGATCGGGCCTTCGTCGCAGTCCAATCCCAACCATTGCATCGACGCCAAAATCTGGTCCACCGAATCGGCCGTCGATCGTGCGACATCGGTGTCTTCAATGCGCAAAATGAACTGACCGCCAAAATGTCTGGCATAGGCCCAAGAATACAAAGCCGTGCGGGCCGTTCCCAGATGCAAAAAGCCTGTCGGAGATGGTGCGATGCGCGTGCGCACCGTCGTCGCGGTTGAAGGGCTCATGACAGTTTGGACAGACCCGTCCACAGATCTTGCTTCAGGTCTTCCACGTGTTCCAACCCCACAGCCACCCGAATCAGCCCTTGCGTGACACCTGCAGCAAGACGTTGCTCCTCAGTCAGTCGTCCGTGGGACGTGCTGGCCGGATGGGTGATGATGGTCTTGGTATCCCCTAAGTTGGAGGTGATGGACAGCAGTTGCGTGGAGTCGATGACATCAAAAGCATGGTCACGGCACGCCGACGCCGAGTCTCCCACCACTTCGAAGGACAGCACGGCACCTCCGATGCCTGATTGCTGCTTCATGGCCAAGGCATGTTGGGGGTGGGTGGGCAAGCCTGGGTAGAACACCCGGCTCACGCCGGGCTGAGACTCCAACCACTGGGCCAATTGCAAGGCACGCGCGCTTTGAGCCTCCATGCGCACACCCAAAGTCTCCATGCCCTTGAGCACCACCCAGGCGTTGAAGGGCGAGAGGCTCAAGCCCGCACTGCGCATGACGGGCATGAGCTTTTCATCGATCAGGGCCTCATCCGCGCACACGGCCCCGGCCACGACACGCCCCTGCCCGTCCAGGTACTTGGTGCCGGAATGCACCACCAGGTCAGCACCGAGCCGAGCGGGTTGCTGCAAGGCGGGTGAGCAAAAGCAGTTGTCCACCGCCAGCAAGGCATCCACCTCGTGGGCCAGATCGGCCAACGCTGCGATGTCGCACACCTCGGTCAACGGATTGCTGGGCGTCTCGGCGAAGAAGAGCTTGGTGTTGGGCTTGACCGCCAAACGCCAGGCCTCCAAATCAGTCTGCGACACAAAGGTCGACTCAATGCCGAACTTGCCAAAGTCTTGCAACAGTTTGATGGTAGCGCCGAACACGCTGCGCGAACACAGCACATGGTCTCCCGCTTTCAACAAACCCAACAGCAGCAGGGTGATGGCCGACATGCCGCTGGACGTGCCGATGCACCCCGAGGTGCCCTCCAGCGCGGCCAAGCGCCGCTCCATCATCATGACGGTGGGATTTGAAAATCGGGAATAGACAAACGCCTCTTCCTCGTTGCCAAATCGAGCGGCTGCTTTGGCAGAGTCCGGGTGCACGAAAGAACTCGTCAGGAACAAGGCCTCTGAGTTCTCTCCCCAAGGCGTTGCCGGCAGCCCTTCGCGGACCGCCAGCGTGTCTCGGCGCACACCGGGCGGGAATTTCACCCGAGGAATTCGTTTCTTGGGATCCGTCATCATCACTCTCCGGGCCGTGCATGCAAGGCCAAACGGGTGTGGTTGGCGGCCTCGTCTTCTTCATCAAATTGGAGTTTGCGCTGCGCCTCGAGGGCTGCAAAGTCAGCTTGGGTCACATCGCCCGTGACGTAGTGGCCATCAAAACAACTCGCCTCAAGCCCTGCCAGAGCCGGATTGAGTGCCGCCACCACGCGCTTCATCGCGTTCACGTCCTGATAGATCAACGCATCCGCACCAATGAACGCTCGAATTTCTTCCAAGGTACGGCCGTAGGCGATGAGCTCTTCGCCCGTGGGCATGTCAATGCCGTACACATTGGGGAACTTGACCGGGGGTGCGGCGGAGGCCATGTAGACCTTGCGCGCACCGGCTTCACGCGCCATCTGCACAATCTCTTTGCTCGTCGTGCCACGCACGATGGAGTCATCCACCAAGAGCACATTGCGCCCTTTGAATTCCATGCCGATGGCATTGAGCTTTTGGCGCACACTGCGCTTGCGCACAGCTTGGCCAGGCATGATGAAGGTCCGGCCCACATAGCGATTTTTCACAAAGCCCTCGCGATAGGGCTTGCCAATGCGGTGAGCCAATTGCATGGCACTGGGCCGGCTCGACTCAGGAATCGGGATGACCACATCAATTTGCGAGGGAGGCATTGTGGAAATCACGCGCTGCGCCAAGGTCTCCCCCATATTCAAGCGAGCGTGATACACCGAAATGCCATCCATCACCGAGTCGGGGCGGGCCAGGTACACATACTCGAAGACGCAGGGGTTGAGCGAAGGATGATCGGCGCACTGCTGATGGTGAATGCGTCCGCTCATGTCGATGAAGATGGCCTCTCCCGGCGCCACATCGCGCACCAGGCGATGCCCCGTGCCTTCTAGCGCAACCGACTCACTGGCCACCATCACATCGGCGGCATGGTCACCCTGCCCCTGCCCAAAGCACAAAGGGCGGATTCCGTAGGGGTCACGAAACGCCAACAGGCCATGGCCCGCGATCAAGGCCACCACGGCGTAAGATCCTTTGAGACGCCGATGCACTGCCCCCACCGCTTGAAAGACCGACGAAGGGCTCAATGGCGTGTCGCTTGCCGCCAGTTCCAACTCGTGGGCCAGCACATTGATCAGCACCTCGGTATCGCTGCCGGTGTTGATGTGCCGACGATCGACGGCAAATAACTCTCGCTTGAGCGCCGCCGCGTTGGTGAGATTGCCGTTGTGCACCAGCACGATACCGTAGGGGGCGTTCACATAAAAAGGTTGAGCCTCTTCCTCGCTGTAGGCATTGCCGGCGGTCGGGTAGCGCACCTGCCCCAAGCCCACCGTGCCGGGTAGGGCCCGCATATTGCGCGTGCGAAACACATCGCGCACCATGCCTCGTGCCTTGTGCATGAAGCACTTGTTGTCTTGCATCGTGACAATGCCTGCTGCATCTTGGCCGCGGTGCTGCAGCAGCAGCAGCGCGTCGTAGATCAGCTGATTGACCGGAGACTGCGAGATGACGCCAACAATGCCGCACATGGAACCGTCTTTCAGGGTGTGATCATGCCGGCAGCCATTGGGCCAGGGCATGGGGCAGCAAGGGTTTGACGCCCTGCACCGCCACCATCAGCCACCGGGCTGCCGTCGACGATTGCCACAGAGGGGATTGTGCCGCGGGCGTCAAGGCCACCACGGTGGCCACCAACATGAGAAGAACTCCTCCCCGGACCAGACCAAACACAGCGCCCAGCAGGCGGTCGGGCAAGGTCAACGGCGTGGCAGACACAATCAGCCTGACCAGTCGAGACAACAAGCTCCAGGCCACCAGGGCAGCCACAAAGGCCAGCAACAGGGCCGCCGAGTGATTGAGGGCACCGCCAGCAGCCCCAATCGGCACGTGGGGTGCGATGAGCGGCGCAGCCCATCCTGAGACGAAACAGGCCACCAACCAACCGGCCAGGGACATCATCTCGAACACCAGGCCGCGAAACAGACCCAAGACCACCGACGCCAAGACGATCGAACCCAGCGTTAAATTCACCCAGGCATGATCGTCCATCTGCGGCGGCGTCCGGTCAGAGTGTCAAGACCGAAGCCTGCAGATTGGCCGCGCGCAGCTTGGCCGCCGCCTTCTGAGCTTCTTCCCGCGTGGTGAACGGGCCAACGCGCACCCGGGTGCGCTTTCCATTGGGGGTGTCAACGTCCTGCGTGTAGGTCTTCAGACCCAGCTTCTCGGCCTTGCTGCGGGCTTCGCGTGTCGAGGAGGCATCGGCAAAGGCCCCCACCTGCACGACAAATCGGCTCGACTGTTGATCTTTGGAGGCAGGCTGGGGTTCGGCCTTCTTGGGTTCTGCTTTCTTTGGCTCAGGCTTTTTCGGCTCAGGCTTGGCCACTGGCGTCTCGGGTTTGGCCGCCGCGACCGCCGCTCCCGAGGCAGCAGTCACGGATGGCTTCACCTCAGGTGCCGCAGAGGCCTGTGCGGCAGCGGGCTTGGCCACCGTGCCGGACGGCACTGCCATCGAAGCGGCGGGCGTGAGTGCGGGCGTGAGTGCAGGCACCGCCACCGGAGTCGCAGGCCCCGCCGCCATTGACGCAGAAGCCGTCGAAGCCGCCGGGGCAGAGGCCTGGGCGACAAGCGTTTGTGACGCGGCAGACGCCCCGGAGGTCGTTGGCAGAGCCGCATCCGCAGAGCCGCCGGATTCGGGCAGCTTCTCAGCGGGCTTGGCTGCCATCCCAATGGGCGTGTCCATGGGCAGGGGTCGGGGCTTGGTTTCGAACAGGAGGGGGAAGGTCACCACCCCCACCACCAGCAGCACAGACGCCCCGATCAACCGGCGCCGCGCCCGCGTACGGGCAATTTGCACCGCATCGTCTGACGTGGCACTCGCACGGGGTTTCAAGCGTTGAAAAAGGGACTTCAGGTCCATGGTCGGTTTAGGCCACCCTTCAGCACGCCACCGACGGTGTAGAAGGATCCGAAGACAACGATTCTATCAGCCGGGTCCGCCGTCTCGCGGGCCACTTGCAGGGCCTGGACTGGCGAGGCATGGCACTGCACCGTCGCCTTTCTTCGTAGGTCCTGTCCCAGAGACATGAAATGGTCCGCGAGTTCTTGCGCCGAGGCCGCTCGGGGCGTGGGCAGGTCACACACATGCCAATGGTCCACCACGGGAGCCATCCGCGCGAACAGATCGGCGATGGACTTGTCGCGCATTGCACCTAACACGGCATGCGTGCGAGGGGCAAACCCCATTTGGTCCAGGTTGAGGGCCAACGCAGAGACTGCTTGCGCGTTGTGCGCCACGTCCAGGATCACCGTGGGCTGACCCGGGATGATCTGGAACCGCCCCGGCAGGTCCACCAGGGCCAGCCCTTGCCTGACGGCTTGCGCCGTGATGGGTAAGCGGTCTTCGAGCGCTTCAAAAGCAGCCAAGACTCCCGATGCATTGAGCAATTGATTGGCCCCTCGCAGCGCAGGAAACGCCAAGGCGTTGTATCGACGATGACGACCCGACCAGCTCCACTGTTGGCGGTCACCTTGGTGACGGAAATCCCGCCCGACGCGCCACAAGTCGGCACCGATGTCTTGCGCATACTGGATAACCGATTGCGGAGGCAGCGGATCGCTCACCACGGCCGCGTGCCCCGGTCTCATGATGTGCGCCTTTTGCAAGCCGATGCTTTCTCGGTCTGGTCCGAGGATGGCCATGTGGTCCAGATCGATGCTGGTCAGGATTGCACAATCGGCATCGAAGGCGTTGACGGCGTCAAAGCGTCCGCCGATGCCGACCTCCAGGATCACCAGGTCCAACGGCACTTGGCTCAGCGCATGAGCGATCACCAGCGTGGTGAACTCAAATCGGTTGAGCAAAATCTCGCCGCGAGCGCGTTCCACCGCTTCAAAGTGAGGCAGCAAGACCTCTGCAGAGACGGGGGCGCCACCGATTCGGCAACGTTCCTCAAAGTCCACCAGCTCGGGCTTTTGGTACAGGCCCACCCGGTAGCCCGCCTGCAACGCGATCGATTCCAACATGGCACAGGTGGAGCCCTTGCCATTGGTACCTGCCACCGAGATGAGCGGCATGGCAAAGCGCGTGCCCAAGCGCCGCCGCACCTCGCTCACCCGCTCCAGCGAGTCCTCAAAGGTCAGCGGTTGCAGAGAGTCGCAGTGGGCCAACCAGCCCGCGAGAGTGGAATTCGTGGCGTCTTTCAAGCGACAGCGTCACTGCTCTGGCGCTGCAATTTGGCCAATGCGCGGGCCACGGCAGAACGCAAGTCGCGCCGGTCCACGATCATGTCGATTGCACCTTTTTCCATCAGAAACTCTGCGCGCTGAAAGCCCTCGGGCAACTTTTGACGCACGGTGTTCTCGATAACCCGTGGACCGGCAAAGCCGATGAGGGCCTGGGGCTCGGCCATGACCACATCCCCCATGAACGCAAAGCTCGCCGACACACCGCCCATGGTCGGGTCGGTCAAGATGCTGATGTAAGGCAATCGCGCCTTGGCCAAACGCGTCAATGCGGCCGTGGTCTTGGCCATTTGCAACAAGCTGAACAAACCTTCTTGCATGCGGGCACCTCCGGTGGCTGCAATGCTCACAAACGGCACTTTTTGCTCCAAGGCCGTGTGCACCCCGCGCACAAAGCGCTCGCCCACCACCGAGCCCATGGAACCGCCCAGAAAGTCAAACTCAAAACAAGCCACCACCAAGGGCACACTCATCACTGAACCGCCAAAAACCACCAGCGCATCCGTCTCCCCGGTGGTTTCGAGTGCCGACTTCAGGCGCTCGGTGTACTTCTTGCTGTCCTTGAACTTCAACGCATCGATGGGCAACACCTCTTGCCCAATCTCGTAGCGCCCCTCGGCATCCAAGAACGCATCCAGACGCGCCCGAGCGCCGATGCGATGGTGGTGTCCACACTTGGGGCACACATTGATGTTTTCTTCCAGGTCCGTCTTGTACAGCACCGTCTCACAAGACGGGCACTTGATCCACAGCCCTTCCGGCACCGTACGCCGCTCACTGGGATCGGTGTGCTGGATCTTGGGCGGCAGCAGCTTGTCCAACCAGCTCATCAATGGCTCCTCATGCGTCCAGGGCTTGCCGAATTTCGGCCATGAAGGCGCGAGCGGCAGCGGCCGCATTGTCGCTCTTTTCGGCCTCCAAAATCTGCACCAGTCGGGTGCCGATGACCACCGCGTCCGCCACCCGGCTGACGGCCTGGGCCGATGCCGCATCTCGAATCCCAAAGCCCACGCCCACGGGCACCTTCACGTGGGCGCGAATGCGAGGCACGGCCTCGGCCACGGCCGAGGTGTCCAAATGTCCAGCCCCGGTCACGCCCTTGAGCGAGACGTAGTACACGTACCCCGTGGCAATGCGTCCCACGTCACGAATGCGGGCTTCGGTAGAGGTAGGTGCCAGCAAAAAGATCAAGTCCAGACCGCGCGATTTCAGGCGCGCGGCGAACTCCTCGCACTCCTCGGGCGGGTAGTCCACCACCAAGACGCCATCCACCCCGGCGTGTGCGGCGGCGTCAACGAATGCCCCGGGGCCGCCCGTCAAATCGAAGCGCTCGATCGGGTTGGCGTAGCCCATGAGCACGACAGGGGTCTGAGTGTTTGTCTGCCGGAACTCTTGCACCCACTGGAGCACTTGCTTCAGCCCCACGCCTCGCGCCAGGGCGCGCTCGCTGGCTTTTTGGATGACGGGTCCATCGGCCATGGGGTCTGAAAACGGCACGCCCAGCTCGATGATGTCGGCCCCACCTGCTGCCAACGCATGCATGATGGGCACCGTCAAGTCCAGCGCCGGATCCCCGGCCGTGACGTAAGGGATGAGGGCCTTGCGACCTTGGGTCTGGAGTGCGGCCAGCGTCTTGGCAATGCGGCTCACAGGACACCCCCTTTGACGCTCTGTCCGCGGCACGATGGTCGGCAGTAAAAGTCAGCCCCCGACAGGTCTGCCACGGTGCCAATGTCTTTGTCGCCACGACCGGACAGGTTGACCAGAAGCTGCTGATCGGGCCGCATCGTCGCTGCGAGCTTCATGGCATAGGCCACGGCATGGCTGGACTCCAGCGCGGGGATGATGCCCTCGGTGCGGCACAGACGGTGGAAGGCTTCCAAGGCCTCCGCATCCGTGATGCCCACGTATTCGGCGCGGCCGATGTCCTTCAGATAGGCATGTTCCGGCCCCACACCGGGGTAGTCCAGACCGGCCGAGATCGAGTGGGTCTCCGTGATTTGGCCATTGGCGTCTTGCAGCAAATACGTTCGGTTGCCATGGAGCACACCGGGCGATCCTGCCGTCAAGGACGCCGAATGTTTGCCGCTGTCCAAGCCTTCGCCAGCAGCCTCGACGCCAATCAAGCGCGTGCCCTCGTGGGGAATGTAGGGGTAGAACAAGCCCATGGCGTTGCTGCCGCCCCCCACACAGGCAATCACGGCGTCGGGTTGACGGCCGATCATCTCTGGCATCTGTGTCAAGCACTCCTCGCCGATGACGCTTTGGAAATCGCGGACCATCATGGGGTACGGGTGGGGGCCTGCCACCGTGCCAATGATGTAGAACGTGTTCTCCACGTTCGTGACCCAGTCGCGCAAGGCTTCGTTGAGTGCGTCCTTGAGGGTCTTGCTGCCTGACTCCACCGGTACCACCTTGGCGCCCAGCAGGTGCATGCGGTACACATTGGGCGATTGACGCTTGACGTCTTCGCTGCCCATGTAGACCACGCACTCCATGCCATAACGCGCGCAAATGGTGGCCGTGGCCACGCCATGTTGACCTGCTCCGGTTTCGGCAATCACGCGGGGCTTGCCCATGCGCCGGGCCAACAGCGCCTGACCGATGGTGTTGTTGACCTTGTGGGCACCCGTGTGGTTGAGGTCTTCACGCTTGAGATAGATCTGTGCACCTCCCACTTCGCGCGACAAGCGCGCAGCGTGGTAAATGGGGCTGGGCCGACCCACGAAGTGCTTGAGCTCGTGGCGGAACTCCGCCATAAAAGCCGGGTCTTGACGAGCCTGGTCGTAGGCAGCCTTGAGTTCATCCAGCGCGTGGACCAGGGTCTCGGCCACGAATGTACCCCCATAGGGTCCGAAATGCCCGCGCGCGTCGGGCTGTTGGTAGTTCAGCATGTCAATTCCGTTCGTCTTGAAGGCGGGCATCGGCATCACGCACCGCCTGACAAAACCGGCGCATCAGCTCGGCATCCTTGATGCCCTTGGCTGACTCCACGCCGGAGCTCACGTCAACGGCCCAAGGCCGGACGCTGAGAACTCCATCGGTCACATTTGCAGGATTCAACCCACCAGACAAAACGACCGGACGGGGCACGTCGGACGGTATGAGAGACCAATCGAAAGACTTTCCGCCACCGCCATACCCCTCGACATGGGCGTCGAGTAGCAAAGCTTGGGCTTGTGCGTAACGAACCGCCCAGTCTAGCAAATTGGTGCGGGCTTGCATGCGCACCGCTCGCACATAGGCCCGCCCGTGGGCTTCACACTGCGCGGGCGTTTCATCGCCATGGAACTGCAACAAGGCGTGGGGCACGGCAGCCAGACCCTCTTGCACGGCCGACGCCTCGGCATTGACGAACAACAACACCGGCGTCACGAATGGCGGCAGCAGATCCGCCAACTCAGCCGCGCGCTGTGGCGACACCGCACGCGGGCTTTGGGCATACAGCACGAAGCCGATGGCATCGGCCCCCGCGCTCACCGCAGCCTGCACGTCGACCTCACGTGTGAGCCCGCAAATCTTGATGCGGGTGCGACGAGCTGCTGTCATGGTCGGGGGAGCCATCCGGGTGAACCTGCGGTCTCAAGGCAGCCAGTGCATGGCTGGGGTGTCGGTAGGAATGCCATAGTGCGCATCGTAACGGGGTCCGACAAAGTACAAGCCATCGGCCATGAAGGTCGGGGCGGCCGCCTCACGGCGGCGAGAGGCCAGCACCTCGGCCATCCACTGGGGCGGTCGGGTTCCCGTCCCTATGGCCACCAAACAGCCCATCAGATTGCGCACCATGTGGTGCAAGAAGGCATTGCCCTCAAACTCAAAGCGCCAATACGGCCCCTGGGCGCTGATCTCTACCTCTCTGAGCGTCTTGATGGGTGAACGGGCCTGGCACTCGGCGGCGCGAAAGGCGCTGAAGTCATGCTCCCCCAACACATGGGGCACGGCTTGGCGCATGGCGTCCCCATCGAGGGGACGGAACACCCAGCCACACC
>CAZCJB010000090.1:0-10937 GCA_964498795.1 uncultured Rubrivivax sp.
CGGCATGAGCCACCACCGGCCTGGGGCAGGGGGCGTCGCGAGGTATTGGCTCGTGCGGGGAGATTGCCGCGCGCCTTGCAGGCGCTCGCAATGACGGCGGGCGCGGCGATCAGCGCAGGCCGGCGATGTAGTCTGACACGGCCTTGATTTCAGCGTCGTTCAGTTTGGCGGCAACGGCGGTCATGACCGCATTGTTGGCGCGAGCGCCCGAACGGAAAGCAGTCATCTGAGCTTCCAAATAGTCACCGTGCTGGCTGCCAATGCGCGGGTATTGCGACGGCATGCCCGCCCCTGCGGGTCCATGGCAGCCGGCACAAGCCGGCACGCCCTTGTCGGCCAGACCGCCGCGGTAAATGCGCTCACCTACACGCACGGTCTCTTTGTTTTTAGCGCTGCCCGGTTTGGCAGACTTGCTGGCATAGAAAGCCGCCACATTCTTCATGTCTTCTTCACTCAGGGCCGCCGCCATGCCTGACATGATCGGGTTCTTGCGCTTGCCAGACTTGAATTCAACCAATTGCTTGACGAGGTAGTCTGCGTGCTGACCTGCCAGGATCGGGTTGGCGGGGCTGCCCCGGGTGCCGTCGGAGGTGTGACAAGCCCCACAAACCTGCGTGGACAGGGCCTGACCCTTGTTGAGATCGGGCTTGAAGGCATCCGGTTTGGACTCAGAGGCCCAAGCGGCACTGACCACCAGCGTCGAAAGAATGAGGGCAGAAAACGACTTCATGTCCGAAAGGCCTTGCACGAGGTGTTTTAAAGGCGCGAAATGCGCAACCGCCGATTTTACAATGCCCCATGACTGCTCCCCCCCCATCGGCTGGCTCTCCCCCGAAAAAGTCTGCGAGCCATGCATCGGCTCGCACTCCCGCCCTGGACGTGGCCCAAAAGCGGGCTTTGGCCTGGACCCAGTCGGCGCGGTTTCTGACCACGGCAAGCCAACTGCATCACTTGCCTGCCACGGAGCTACCAGAAATTGCGTTTGTCGGGCGGTCCAATGCGGGCAAGTCCACCGCCATCAACACCTTGGCCCAGCAAAAGCGCCTCGCCTTTGCCTCGCGCACGCCAGGGCGCACACAACACATCAACCTGTTCGAATTGGGGCCCCAAGATCGCGCTGACGCCCTGTTTGCCGATCTGCCAGGCTACGGCTATGCGGCGGTGGAACGCACGGCCAAACTGCGTTGGCAGGAAGTGATGGCGCAATACCTGCAGGTGCGGCGCAATCTGGTGGGTGTGGTGCTGATGCTGGATTCACGGCTGGGGCTGACCGAGCTCGACCACCAACTGCTGTCGTTCATGGCCCCTCGTGTGGTGACGGGCGAGGTGAGCCTGTTGGTGCTGCTGACCAAGGCCGACAAGCTCAATCGCCGGGAAGGCCAAGCCATGCTGAAATCGACCCAGGAGGCCCTAGGTGAAGTCGCCTCCGACACCTCCGACGTGGGCGTGACCTTGTTTTCAGCCCTGTCGCGCCAGGGCTTGGCCGACGTGGCCGTGTGCTTGCGCGAACGGGTGAGCCACCGCGTGAGTCCTCATGCACACCTTTGATGCCACATTGCCGCATGGTGTGACCCTGTCATGCCGATCGGCCGGCACGAATGAAGCCGAGGGCCCCAAAGTCTTGTTCTTGCATGGCTTTCCCGAGGCGGCCTTCATTTGGGACGAGGTGATCGACGCGCTCCAGTCTTCTTTCGCACCCACTCGTTGCTGGGCTCCCAACCTCCGAGGGTTTGAACGATCCACCCGCCCGAGCGAAGTGCAGGCGTACCGGGCCAAGCATGTGGTGGCTGATCTAGACGCGTTGATGGCCCAGCGCCTGGACGGCTGTGCTGATTTGGTGGTCGCTCACGATTGGGGAGGTGCCATCGCTTGGAACTTGGCGGCGGTAGCACCCCACAGACTCAAGCAGCTGTTGATCATCAACGCGCCGCACCCGGCCACTTTCTTGCGGGAGTTGCGCCATAACCCGCAGCAACAAGCGGCCAGCGCCTACATGAATTTTTTGTGTCGCCCCGATGCGCAGGCCTTGCTGCAGGAGAACGACTACGCACGCCTATGGCCCTTCTTTGAGAACATGGGGGGGCCAGCCTGGCTCACGCCGGCGCTTCGAGAACAGTACCGCGCGGTGTGGGCGCAAGGGCTGGAGGGCGGGCTCAATTACTACCGGGCCTCACCACTCAAGCCTGCGTTGGACGACACCGACATCCTGTGGAGTTTGGAGCTGCCCGACGCTCTGACTCGCGTGCAGATCCCCACCACGGTACTGTGGGGCGAGCAAGATCGGGCCTTGTTACCGAGCCTGCTAGATGGGCTAGACCAATGGGTACCCCGGCTGCAGGTGCACAGGGTACCCGAGGCCTCTCATTGGCTCATCCATGAGCAGCCTCACCTGGTGGCGAACACCGTGCGGGCGTTATTGGGGCGGTGAGAGGCTGTTTGCGCAGTCAGTCGGCGTACTGGCCGGCAGCCTTGATGGCGGGGCCCCACTTGGCGATTTCCGCTTCGACGAACTTCTTGTGCTCGGCGGGATTGACTCGGTTGTCGTTGACCACCACGGCACCGAGAGCTTCTTCACGCTTCACGAACTCGGGATCTTTGAGCGCCGCTTTGAGCGCCGCGTTGAGCTGATCCAGGACAGGCTTGGGGGTGCCCTTGGGGGCATACAAACCGTGCCAAATGGTGACGTTGAATCCTTTGAGTCCCGATTCGTCCAAAGTGGGCAGCTTGGCCAATGCAGGTGTGGCGAGCCGTTTGGTGGTGGTCACGCCATAGGCCTTGATCTTGCCCGCCTCAATCTGGCCGGAGGTGTTGGTGGTTTGATCGCACATCAGATCGACCTGATTGGCCATGAGGTCGGTCATGGCCGGCGCCGTGCCCTTGTAAGGGATGGTGGTCATGTCCACCGCCACCGCCTGCTGAAACAACAAGCCGCATAGATGCGACGCGGCGCCCAAGCCCGCGTTGGCCAGGTTGATCTTGCCTTTGTTGGCATTGATCCAGGCACGCAACTCCGCGAAATTGTTGGCAGGCAGGGTGGGTCGGCCCACCAGGGTCATGGGCACGTCATTGATCATGCCCAGGTATTCCAGGTCTTCCAAAGTTTTATAGGGCAAGCTACGGTACAGCGCGGGAGCTGTCGATAGGCCCGCATGATGGACCAGCAAGGTATAGCCATCAGGGGCAGACTTGGCCACTTTATTCACCGCAATGGTGCCGCCTGCGCCCGCCGTGTTGTCAATGACGATGGTCTGGTTGGCCAGGTGTTTGCGCATGGACTCTGCCAGATCTCGCGCCACCTTGTCGGTGGGCCCCCCCGCCGCAAAGGGCACGACGATGGTGATCGGCTTGTCAGGGTAGGAAGCCCACGTGATCGTGGACATCAGTCCTGCCACAAGCCCAGTGGCAAGCGCGCGAATCGCATTGTTCATGAATCTATCTCCTTGAAGGAAGCCTCTATGGTAGTGCCGGCCAGAAAACTTGTCTGCATCTAGGGTTGATGCACATCAATCGTATTTGCGAGCATCTTCGATGACCTTGCCGTCGTTGGGCAAGTGCCCGGGTGCACTCCATTGCACCTCAGCCCGAAGCTTGGTGATGTCACGCACCGACTGTGCGACAGCCTGGAGGAGGGCCTCGTTGTGAGTTGAGGTCTCAACGCGCAAGGTCATGCGATCGTTGGCCATCTCCCCTTCGACCACCAGTCGGGCGCGCAGCACTTCGGGGTGTCGGCGCACCACATCGGCGACCTGGCTCGGATGCACAAACATACCGCGCACTTTGGCCGTTTGGTCGGCTCGGCCCATCCAGCCTTTGATGCGGCGGTTGGTGCGGCCTGTGGGGCACCTACCCGCCAGCACGGCCGACAAGTCACCTGTGCCGAATCGCACCAACGGGTATTGCGGGTGAAGCACCGTCACCAGGACCTCGCCCACCTCACCGTCAGGGACAGGGTCGCCCGTGCCGGGACGCACAATTTCGACAATGACGCCCTCATCAATGACCAAGCCCTCGCGCGCGGCGGTCTCGTAGGCCACCAAGCCCACATCGGCGGTGGCGTAGGCCTGATAGCCCTCGATGCCGCGCTCGCGCAGCCAGTCACGCAACGAGGGAGGGAAGGCCTCGCCGCTGACCAAGGCCTTCTTGAGCGAAGGCAGCGAAGTTTGGGTTTCAGCCGCCTTCTCGAGCAAGATGCGCAGGAAGCTGGGGGTGCCACAATAAGCCTGAGGTTGCAGGTCGACCATGGCTTGCAGCTGAATATCGGTGTTGCCAACCCCACCCGGGAACACCGTGCAGCCAATGGCTTGCGCCCCGCTTTCCATCATCCAGGCACCCGGCGTGAGGTGGTAGCTGAAGCTGTTGTGCACCAAGTCGCCCACTTCAAACCCGGCCGCGAGCAGTGCGCGCGCGATGCGCCAATAATCCACCGCGGTGCCCTCGGGCTCATAGATCGGGCCGGGCGATTGGTACACACGCTGGGCACCTCGAAGCCCCCTCAGCATCCGCCAACCGATGGTGGAGTAGCCACCGAAGGGATCGGTCGCTCGTTGGGATTTTTGCCGCGACAGCAGCTCTGTTTTGCGGGTGACGGGAACCTGAGACCAAGCCTTCCACGAGGTGAGGTCAGCGCCCACCACGGCCGACAAATGGTCGGCCAAGGCCGGAGCCGCCTTGGCGGCGGAGATCAAGCCTGGCAGTGCCGCCAACAGCGCTGCATCACGTTGCGCCGGATCGCGGCGTTCGGCCGCGACATAGGCATTGAGGTCAATCATCGGTGTCACTCCAGTGCGCCAATTGGCGCTTCAGCGCAACGGTCCAGTCGCGGACTGCAGCACTGTGGGTCAAGGTCTTGATGGTCCAGCGCGGACCCGTGCGCAGCGGCTTGTCCACGCAAGCCACCTCCAGCGCGCCGCCTTGGACTTTGGCCCGGGCCACCGCCAAGCCACGCTTCTCGTACACGCCAGCACGCTCTACCAAACCCATGTCGCGAAGGTCGCGCTGGAGGCGCTGCAAAGCCTGCTCCGCGTTGAAGGGCGGCGGGGCAAAGCCCCAGGCCTCCTCAGCGCCTGGGGTGGGGTCTTGAAGATCGCTCATAGCGAGTGTGGTCAGGCGAGCCAGCGCTTGCGTCGCTTGTAGCTCTTCACATCCTTGAAGCTCTTGCGGTCACCACCGCCCATGCCCAGGTAAAACTCTTTGACATCCTCGTTCTCACGCAGGGCCTTGGCTTCGCCGTCCATGACCACGCGACCGTTTTCCAGGATGTAGCCATAGTCGGAATACCGCAGCGCGATGTTGGTGTTCTGCTCGGCCAGCAAGAAGGTGACGCGCTCTTTGGTGTTGAGGTCTTTCACGATCTCGAACACCTCTTCCACAATTTGAGGGGCCAGGCCCATCGAGGGCTCATCGAGCAGCACCATCTTGGGGTTGGCCATGAGCGCGCGGCCAATCGCACACATCTGCTGCTCTCCCCCCGAGGTATAGGCCGCTTGGGAGGCTCGCCGCGTTTTAAGGCGCGGGAAGTAGTTGTAGACCTTTTCCAGCGTCTGCGCCACGGCGGCCTTGCCATCTTTGCGCGTGTAGGCGCCGGTCATGAGGTTATCTTCGATGGTGAGGTGGGCAAAGCAATGGCGGCCTTCCATGACTTGGATGACGCCACGGTCGACCATCTGGGCCGGGCTGAGCTTTTCGATGCGCTCACCACGCAGCTCCACCGAACCTTTGGTGACCTCACCCCGCTCACCAGCCAACAAATTGCTGACCGCTCGCAAGGTGGTGGTTTTGCCCGCGCCATTGCCGCCAAGCAGCGCCACTACTTTGCCTTCAGGCACCTGGAGCGAGACGCCCTTGAGCACAAGGATCACATGGTTGTAGATCACTTCGATGCCATTGACGTTGAGCAAGGTATTGGCAGTGTTCATGCAAAGTCCTGGAGTTCAGAGCGTTGAACGAGTCGCGAAGAAGCTGTGTGGTTGAGACGGACACCGCCGCACGTCATTGCGAGGTGCGCAGCGCGGCACGTCATTGCGAGGTGCGCAGCGCAGCACGTCATTGCGAGGTGCGCAGCGCCGAAGCAATCTCAGGGCGCGCAGAGATTGCCTCGTCACCTTCGGTGCCTCGCAATGACGAGGGCTGAACCTTCGGTGCCTCGCAATGACGAGGGCTGCACCTTCGGCGTCTCGCAACGACGGCGCCTGCCTCAGGACTGGCAATCCGCCGGCGTGCGACGCTGGATCTTTTTCTCAGCGAGGTACTTTTCGGCTGACGCACGCACCAGAGGCTTCAGGATGGAATCATCGGCCTCGTACCAGTCAGAAGAGAAGCTCCACTTCGCCCCGTCCCAGGTGTGAATGCGGGCCCACGACGCGCCCATGTGATCCGCACAGCTGGTGGACACGGGACGCATGACGCCCGCAAAGCCAAGGGCATCGAGCTTCTTCTGGTCCAGCGCGAGGTTCTCAAAGCCCCAACGAGCCTGCTCAGGTGTCATCACCTTGCCCTTGCCATAGCGTTCCTGCGCACGCTTGACACCTTCCACGGCCAACAATGCCGCAATCATGCCGCGCATGTACAGCACCTGCCCCACTTCTTCCTTTGGGCCCGTGCCTTGATTCTTGGCGTGCAACGTCGCCAAGACGTCCTTGACGATCTTGGCGTTGGGCTCAGCGCCATGCTGCATGGCCAACGCGTTGTAACCCTTGGCCGCCGCACCCACGTCCTTGACATCGGGTTCAGCCCCCGACCACCACACGCCGTACATCTTCTCGCGCGGATAACCGGTGGCCACGGCCTCCTTCAGCGACGCCGAATTCATCACGCCCCAACCCCACAGCAGCACGTAGTCAGGACGTGACTGACGAACCTGCAGCCAGGTGGCCTTTTGCTCCACCCCCGGTGCGGTAACCGGCAGCAATTGCAAGTCAAAGCCGTGCATCTTGCTGCGCTCTTGCAGGGCCGTGATGGGCTCCTTGCCATAGGGGCTGTCGTGGTAGACCAGCGCAATTTTCTTGCCCTTGAGCTTGTCAGCGCCGCCCTCTTTCTTGGCGATGTGCTGGATGAGGATGTCCGCGCCGGTCCAATAGGTGCCCAACAGGGGGAAGTTCCACTTAAAGGCCATACCGTCCACCGTGTCGGCCCTTCCATAACCTGAGGTGATGAGCGGGATCTTGTCGCCAGGCGCCTTGTCGGTCAGGGCAAAGGTGATGCCTGTGGACAAAGGCTGGAACACCGTCGCCCCCTTGCCCTTCAGCCGCTCGTAGCACTCCACGCCCTTGTCGGTAGCGTAGCCCGTTTCGCACTCTTCGTAACTGATCTTCACGCCGTTCATGCCACCCTTGGCATTGACGTATTTGAGATAGTCCACGTAACCGTTGGCAAACGGAACGCCATTAGGTGCGTAGGCACCCGTGCGGTACACGAGCACCGGGAAGAACTGCTCTTTGGCCTGCGCGAATGCGGCCGTCGAAGTCAGCAGGGTACTCGCCGTGGCGGTCACCACGGCAGCAGCCAATGCGAGGGATTTCAACTTCATCTTCATGTCAACCTCCAGGGGGAAACGAATTGCTCTATCGAGTGAACGGAATCGCCCAAGGGCGATGGCTTATCTTCAGGGTCAAAGAACTCAATGTGGGAAGGGCCACAGGCGCAGCTTTTCTTTACCGATAGACCACAAGCGTGCCAAGCCGTGGGGCTCAACGATCAAGAAAAACACGATCAAAGCGCCAAAAATCATGAACGTCAGGTGAGACGCCAGGGCGGTGTCAATGGGAATGCCGAACCAGTATGGCGCGTTGTCAAGGATGATCGGCAACACAACGATGAAGGCTGCACCAAAAAAGCTGCCCATGATGGAACCCAGACCACCAATGATGACCATGAACAGCAGGTCAAATGATCGATTGACATTGAAGGCCGCAGGCTCCCAAGAGCCCAGATAAACAAACGCCCACAATGCGCCGGCCACGCCCACGATGAAGGAGCTGACCGCAAAGGCTGTCAGCTTGGCATAGACGGGGCGAATGCCAATCACCGAGGCCGCCACGTCCATATCTCGAATGGCCATCCACTCACGCCCGATGTGGCTGCGCACGAGGTTTTTGGCAATCAGCCCAAACAGCACCAAAAAACCCAGACAAAACAGGTATTTGTCTACGGGTGTCTCAATCCGCCAGCCCAGGAACGAAAGATCGGACACCGTGACCGACCCGGAAGAGGAATCGTTGGTGAGCCACTTGATGCGCAAAAAGGCCCAGTCGCAAAAGAACTGCGCCGCCAGGGTGGCCACTGCCAGGTACAAGCCCTTGATCCGCAGCGACGGAATGCCAAACAGCACCCCCACGCCCATGGAGAACACACCGCCGGTCAAAATGGCGAGCACCACCGGCATGCCATCGATGCGAACCAGGAGGTTGTAGGCCGCGTAGGCCCCCACCGCCATGAATCCCCCAGTACCCAGCGAGATCTGCCCGCAATATCCCACCAAAATGTTCAGCCCCAGCGCCGCCAAAGACAGGATGAGAAAGGGGATCAGGATGGCACGAAACAGGTATTCGCTGGCGATGAACGGGACCACCACGAAGGCGGCCGCCACCAAGGCCAGAATCACCCAGCGATCTTGGGCAATCGGAAAGATTTGCTGGTCGGCGCGGTAAGAGGTCTTGAACTGACCATTTTCACGGTAAAGCATGCGGGTCTCCTGCGCCAGTTACACGCGGTCAATGATCTTTTCGCCGTACAAGCCCTGGGGACGAACCAGAAGGAACAGCAAAGCCAGCACATAAGCAAACCAGATCTCGATGCCGCCGCCGAAGAAGGGGCCAATGTAGACCTCGGATAATTTTTCGCCGACACCGATGATGAGGCCACCGACGATGGCGCCGGGCACCGAGGTGAGCCCACCCAGGATGACCACCGGCAGGGCCTTGAGCGCCACTTGCGAAAGCGAGAACTGCACACCGAGCTTGCTGCCCCAAATCATGCCGGCCACCAAGGCCACAAAACCTGCCACGCTCCAAACAATGACCCAAATGCGTTTCAGCGGAATGCCAATGGACTGGGCCGCTTGATGGTCATCGGCCACGGCGCGCAAGGCGCGACCCGTGCTGGTGTACTGGAAGAAGGCTGACAACACCGCCACCAGGGCTGCAGCGATGACCGCCGCTGCCATGTCCTCTTGGTTGATCAACAACCCGCCTTGGAACACCGATTCCATCAGGAACATCGGTTCCTTGGGCATCCCCACATCAATCTTGTAGATGTCCGAACCGAACACTGTTTGACCGAAGCCGTCCATGAAGTAGGTGATGCCCAAGGTGGCCATGAGCAAGGTCACGCCCTCTTGGTTGACCAACTTGCCCAGTACCCAGCGCTCAATGAGCCAGGCCACACCCACCATGACAGCCATCGCCAGCACAAATGCCAGGACATTGACCAGCCACTTCTCGTCCATGCCCGTCCATTTGGGCAACCACTCGGCAAACCGCGCCATGGCCAAGGCCGCAAAAAGCACCATGGCTCCTTGCGCAAAATTGAACACGCCCGAGGCCTTGAAGATGAGCACAAAGCCCAGTGCGACCAGGGAATACAGCATGCCCGTCATCAGGCCACCAATCAGAGTTTCAAGAAACGGTCCCATCTGGATTCCTTGCGAGTCAGCCCAGACTCAATGTGACGTGCCCAGGTAGGCACTGATGACGTCTTCATTGGTGCGCACCTCTTCGGGCGTGCCGTCACCAATTTTTTTGCCGTAGTCCAGCACCACCACGCGATCGGAAATGTCCATCACCACGCCCATGTCGTGCTCGATCAGCACGATGGTGGTGCCGAACTCATCGTTGACGTCCAACACAAACCGGCACATGTCCTGCTTTTCTTCGACGTTCATGCCGGCCATGGGCTCGTCGAGCAACAAGACTTGCGGCTCCATGGCCAGCGCGCGGCCCAGATCGACGCGCTTTTGCAGGCCGTAGGGCAAGCGCCCCACAGGGGTCTTGCGCCACGCTTGGATCTCCAGGAAGTCGATGATGTGTTCCACGTAATCGCGATGCTCAGCTTCCTCACGCTCAGCCGCGCCCCAGCGGATGGCCTGCTGGAAGATGTTGGTCTTCATCTTCAGGTTTCGACCTGACATGATGTTGTCGATGACATTCATGCCCTTGAACAAGGCCAGGTTCTGAAAGGTGCGGGCAATGCCCATCTCGGCCACCTGACGCGAATCCATGTGATCGAAGGTCTGGCCACGAAAAGTGATGCTGCCGTCCTGAGGCGCGTACACACCATTGATGCAATTGAGCATGGAGCTCTTGCCGGCGCCGTTGGGGCCGATGATGGCGCGGATCTCATGCTCCTTGACATTGAAGCTGATGTCGGTCAATGCCTTCACGCCGCCAAAGCGAAGCGAGATGTTCTTGACATCCAAAATCACGTCACCAATTTCGCGCTTGGCCATCACGCAGCCTTTCTCATCGCTGCCAAGGTCTTGGCATCCAGGATCTTGAGCGTGGCGCTCACGCTGCCACTGCGGCCGTCCTCGAACTTCACCGCGGTCTCAATGAACTGCTCGGTCTTGCCCCCGTACAGCGCATCCACAAGCACTTCATATTTTTCGGCAATGAAGCCACGGCGCACCTTGCGTGTACGGGTCAGCTCGCCATCGTCGGCATCGAGTTCTTTGTGCAGCACCAAGAAGCGGCTGACTTGGCTGCCCGCGAGCTTGTCGTCCTCGGCCAAATCGGTGTTGACCTTTTCCACGCACTCTTTGACCATCTCGAGCACTTCGGGCTTGCCCGCCAAGTCGGTGTAGCCGGCATAGGGCAGATTACGGCGCTCGGCCCAGTTGCCCACAGCTTCGAAGTCGATGTTGATGAAGGCGCAGGCCTTCTCGCGTCCATCGCCAAAGGCCACCGCCTCCTTGATGAAGGGGAAGAACTTGAGCTTGTTCTCCA
>CAZCJB010000091.1:0-5965 GCA_964498795.1 uncultured Rubrivivax sp.
AGCACACCGAGGGCGGGCCGCTGTCCAAGATGATGAAGCCGGGCATCGGCACCTATGACCGCTTCAAGCAGATGTTCGAGCAGTTTTCTGCGCAGGCCGGCAAAAAGCAGTACCTGATCCCGTATTTCATTGCGGCCCACCCGGGCACGACCGATGAAGACATGATGAACCTGGCGATCTGGCTTAAGCGTCATGGCTTCAAGGCCGATCAGGTGCAGACCTTTTACCCGAGCCCCATGGCCACAGCCACGGCGATGTACCACACCGAACTCAATCCTCTCAAGGGCATCAGCCGTGATGCGCAGCGCGCAGAGCGCGTGGATGTGGTGCGAGGTGACAAGCGCCGACGCTTGCACAAAGCCTTTTTGCGCTACCACGATGCCAACAATTGGCCGATGTTGCGCGAGGCGCTGAAACGCATGGGCCGCGCCGATTTGATCGGCAATGGCAAGCACCATTTGATCCCCAGCTACCAACCCACCACCGACGGCAGCTATGTCAGTGCTCGACGCAAGAATTCCACGCCTGTAGGAGCCAAAACCTCCAGCGTGACGCGAGGTCGCGTGCTGACACAACACACGGGGTTGCCGCCTCGGCCGACCGGGCGGCCACCAGCGAAGAAAAAATCCTGAGGCCAGACTCCAGGCTGGTCAAACATGGGGATGGCATCCTGCAGCAGCTCTGCCTCGCGACTCAGCCGCTCATCACCGACCGGACTCAGTGAGCCAATTCGTACAGCGCCGAGCCGTCACCGTTGTCCTTGACCAGTCGGATGCCCGGATACCGGGAGAGGTGCGCGATGCCGCCCGCCCCCGACACAAAACGCAACTTCACCCCCGGCACCGGCTTGATGTGCCAATTGCCGTCGGCAGAGGGGTCGAAGGTCCCGGCCGTGCGCAAGTACTGCACCAAAGCCTCACGGTTTTCCTCAGGGGCATCCATGACGATGTTCTTGCCGTCCAAGCCCGGAAAGTTGCCGCCTCCGCTGGCCCGGTAGTTGTTGGTCACCACGATGAAGGAGGCCTTGTCATCGATGGGCTGACCTTGATACCGGAGGTCCAAGATCCGGTGCGAGTCGGGGGCCACCAATTTGCCGGCTCGATCGTAGCGCGCAGGCTGGGTGACATCGATCACATAGGTCACGCCGTCGAGGGTGTCGAAGTTGTAGGTGGGGAACCCGTCATTGATGAGGTTCTGAGCTTCGGGTCCTGCCGGGTTGATGCGATGGAACTGACCTGCCGACATCTCCAACCATTCGCGCACCTGCGACCCAGAAATGCGCACCGCCTTGACCGTGTTGGGGTAGACGTAAAGGTCAGCCACGTGTCGCACGGCGATGGGGCCGGTTGGGATGTCGGTGTAGTAGGTCCACCCTTGGCGGCCTCCTGCTTTGAAGGGCGCGGCGGCTGAAAGCAAAGGAAGCTTTTCAAATTCGGTACCCTGGAAAGCGCGTCGGGCGTAGGCGATCTGAGCGGCCGACACCACCTGCACCGAGGGGTCATCGGCCACTTGTGCGAAGTAGCTGATGATGGGCGCGCGAGTCTGCGCCACTTGAGAACGCACATAGGTGAGCGTGCCCTCGTGTTCCGACGCAATAGCTTGCGCGACGAGCGGATCGGCTGTCACCAAGGCTTTGCGAGTCGCAGGGTCGCGAATTGGGCGAATCTCCGCGCGGCTGTCTTTGACCTTCCAAATGCCAGAGCTGTTGTCCAACACCAAATCGATCACGCCCAGGTGATCGCCCCAGCGCCCTGGCATGACCGCAGGCACGCCGTGGATCGTGCCACGCACGATGTCGACGTTGGGATAGTTGGCGAAGAACTTGCCCGGAAATTCGCCATGTGAATGACCGAACAAAATGGCATCGATGCCTGGAATTTCAGACAAACGAGCCACGGAGTTCTCGGCAAAACGCGGCGTCTCACCTCGCTCGAAGCCGGAGTGCGGGATGGCCACCACCAACTGGGCTCCCTCGGCACGCATGCGCGGCACCAGCCGACGCGCCGTCTCTTGAATATCCAACACATCCACCTTGCCTTGCAGATGGTCGCGGTCCCACAACATGATCTGAGGCGGCACAAACCCGATCACCCCCACCTTGAGCGCATGCCGCACCCCTTGGGTGTCCACGAAAGATCGATCCAGGATCACATAAGGGGTGAACGCATGGGGTGATTTCTCGGCCGGTACCCCCGGTTGAGCCACCACCACGTTGGCACTCACGTAAGGAAAATTGGCACCCGCCAGGGCTTGCCTCAAGAACGGCAAGCCGTAATTGAACTCGTGGTTGCCGATGTTGGCGGCGTCCACACCGATTTGATTGAGCACCTTGTAGGCGGGGTGCACCTGCCCAGCCTGCAAGGGTTTGACCCGGGCCACGTAATCCCCCAGCGGGTTGCCTTGCAGCAGATCTCCATTGTCAAAGAGCAGACTGTTAGACGCCTCTGCGCGTGCGGCTTTGATCAGGCTGATCGTCTTGGCCAACCCGTACTCATCGGTCACTTTGTCTTGGTAGTAATCATGGTTCAGCAAGTGCATGTGCACATCCGTGGTCTCCAAGATGCGCAGGCGAATCTCAGCGGCTTGTGCGGCTCCCCACAGGGGGCATGCAAGCAGGGCCAGGATGCCTTGAAGCATCCAGCGCCGACTTTGAAATCTGAGCTGGGGTGTCATGAGCGTCGTCAAGTAAAGGAGGAAAGAACCATTGGCCCGAACTTTAAGCGCTTTCGGTCAGCGCAACCAAGGCGTTGAAGAGGTGGTCCAGGTCTTGGGTGGTGTTGTAAGGCTGAACCGAGACCCGCACGAAGGTGTGATCACCATATTGCGTCACCGGGACTTCGATGCCCCAGTCATCACACAGTTGCTGTCGCAAGCGCGCGGCAGCAGCGGCATCGCCATGGCGCACCGGCAGAGGCACCATCTGAGCAAAGTCACTATCTTGGCCAATGGGCGGTAAGCCGCTGTGGGAGCACCACCGATGCATGAGCGCGAGGGCCTGCTCGCGCGCGTTGGCGCAGGCCGCGCGCCAGGACGCCGATTGCACAAAATCGATGGCCGCGGGCACGCTCAGCCACGCCGACAAATCTCGCGTGCCTTGCCATTGCAGGCGGCGCTCAAGCACAGTAGATCCTGTGTAAGCGTCGAAGCCAGCGTGGCCTGAAGTCTCGGCCGCATAGCCCCAACTGGTGACCGTGGCGTGCAGTTGAGCATGATGCTCGGCTCGCGCATGCAAGAAGGCCGATCCTTTGGGCGCACACATCCATTTGTGGCAGTTGCCGGTGTAAAAGTCAGCACCTAGGTTGTCTAGATGCAAGGGCATGTGGCCAGGCGCATGCGCGCCATCGATCAAGGTCTTGACGCCCAACGACCGGGCACGTTCGCACACCTGTTCCACTGGGAACTTCAAGGCCGTGGTGGAGGTGAGGTGGCTCATGAAGATCAATCGAGTACGCGGCGTGATGGACGCGCACATCCGCTGTGCAAACCCCGGAGCATCCAGGGGCAGTGGGATGTCGATGTGCCGATAGCGAGCTCCGACGGCGTCGCACACGCGTTGCCAAGTGACATCACAAGCCCCGTATTCGTGACTGGTGGCCAGGATCTCGTCATCAGGTTGCAGCAGCAAAGAACGCGCCACGATGTTCACGCCCGTGGTGGCGTTGGGGACAAATATGAGGTCTTCGGCTCGCGCACCCAGAAATTTCCCGAGATGTGTGCGGGCCTGCCCGAGCCATTGGGCCGATTCGCGCCCGAGGAATCGCACCGGATTGCGTTCCATTTGCAACTGCCATTGCCGTTGGGCGTCGAAAACGACTCGAGGGCAAGCCCCGAAGGAACCGTGATTGAGAAAGACGGTGCCAGGGTCGAGCAAAAAGAGGTCTTTCATGGGGCGGCGATCCAGAGGGGATGGCGGTGATTGTCCTCTGAGAAGGGTGGGTCACGGAGGACGAGATCGCCGCGCGGCTGTGCCGCTCGCGATGACGGGTTTCAGGGGCGTGGAGACGGTGTGGAAACGGTGTCATTGCGAGGGCCCATCGGGCCCGCGGCAATCTCGCCGCCTGCGGGTCTCCTGCGCGGCCGCCGCCTCACCCCGCCAATCGTCTGGACCTGTAAGTCCCCACTCGCTCCCGTCGACTGAGCACCAACTGCCACAACTGCCCTTGCCGCGACCTGAAGAACCCCGCGCAGCTCAAGAGGTAATAGCGCCACATGCGGCGAAACCGTTCGCTGTAGGCGACTCGAAGCTGTGGCCACGCTTGTTCAAAGTTGGCATGCCAAGCCATCAGCGTGCGGTCGTAGTCGGGGCCAAAGTTGTGCCAGTCTTCGACGATGAATCGATGTTGCACCGCGCGCATCAATTCGTCGGGCCCGGGCAGCTTGCCTCCTGGAAAGACGTAGCGTTCAATCCAGGGGTCGGTGCCCGAGGCAGGGCGGTCCAGACCGATCGTGTGCAACACGCACAAGCCCTGCGGGTCGAGCACCCGATGCAGCATCTCAAAATAGGTGTGGTAATTCTTGGGGCCCACGTGCTCGAACATGCCTACCGACACTACGCGATCAAAGCGTCCTTGCACCTCTCGGTAGTCTTGAAGTCGGATGTCCACAGGCCAGCCGGCGCACAGACGCTGGGCCAAGACCTGCTGCTCGCGTGACACGGTGAGCCCCGTCACGCGCACACCATGGTGTTGAGCCGCATAGCGTGCCAGTCCGCCCCATCCACAGCCGACGTCCAGCACATGCTGTCCGGGGGCCAGTTGCAGCTTTCGACAAATGAGCTGCAGCTTGTCTTCCTGCGCCTTCGCCAAAGTTTGGGCGTGCTCCCAGTAGGCGCAGGAGTACACCATGAGGGGGTCGAGCATGCGTGCGAACAGGTCATTGCCGGTGTCGTAGTGGCGTTCCCCGACGATGAACGCTTTCGAAGGATCTTGAGGGTTGGACAAGGCATGGTCCAACAGGCTCAATCCCATCTTCAGTCGCGTCCACCACGTACCGGGCCGGTCCAGGCCCGCGCGCAAGAGCCGATCGAACAAGGCATCGAGCTGCGTGCAGTCCCAATCTCCGTCCATATAGGCCTCGCCCGCACCCAACGACCAGCCACGCAGCAACCTTCGGTACAGCCGAGAGTGATGGACTTGAATATCCCAAGGACGAGACCCATTGATCCGCACATCAGCCCGACCCAACATGTGCTGAAGGGAGGCAGGAGCATGGACATGAGGTGGTGCCCGGTGCCGGTGCAGCGCCGCGTGCTCAGAGGGGTGCGATGAAAGGGGGTGGCCCGATCGAGTCCCAATGTCCATGGGGATGGTTCTCCTGCGATCACTTCGATCGCAGGCACCCTAAGCGCAGGAGCAGACCGAGTCGTTGCGCCTGCTCAGCGGCCGAAGATGCTCAACAGCTCGACCTCGAAAAACAAGGTCGTGTTAGGGGGAATGGGCCCACCCGGTGTGCCACGGGCCCCGTAGGCAATGTCAGCCGGGCATGTCAGCTTGGCCTTGCCACCCACCTTGATGCGCTGCACGCCTTCCGTCCAGCATGGAATGACGCGGTTGAGCGGGAACTCTGCAGGTTTGCCGCGTTTGAGCGAGCTGTCGAACTCGCGACCGTCGCCAAAGGTGCCGCGGTAATGCACGCGCACGATGTCGGTGGCCGCAGGCGTCTCACCCGAGCCCTCTTTGAGCGTGCGGATGACCAATCCGCTGGGAGTGACCTGGGCACCCGGCTCTTTGGCGGCAGATTCAGCGGTTTGCCCCGCTGCCAAGGCCAATGCGGGGACCAGGAACCATGTGGAGAGGAGGAATGTGGATTTCATGAGGTCAGGCACGGTTGAAGAGATGGCTTCGCTGCGCTCGCCATGACGGGACGGGCGCGGAGGCGGGACGGGCGGGGAGGGCGGGGAGGGCGGGACGAGCACGGCGGGCGGGACGGGCAGGGCGGGCACATCGGGCTGGGGGTCATTTGCCGA
>CAZCJB010000091.1:6065-10782 GCA_964498795.1 uncultured Rubrivivax sp.
GCACGGCGGGCGGGACGGGCAGGGCGGGCACATCGGGCTGGGGGTCATTTGCCGAAGCTGTCTTTGAGTGGGGTGATGCGGTTGAACACAGGATGACCGTTGCGGTGATCCACGCGGTCGGCCACGAAGTACCCGTGGCGTTCGAATTGGAACTTGGCATCGGGCTGCGCAGTCACCAAGGACGGTTCCAGCACGGCCTGCACCACACGCCGGCTGTGAGGGTTCAGCGCCTCGCGGAAATCACGCCCGCCCGCCTCGGGCTGGTCTTCGGTGAACAATCGCTCGAACAATCGCACTTCGGCTTGCAATCCCTCGTGCACGCTCACCCAGGTGATGGTGCCTTTGACCTTGACGGCATCCGCGCCCGGTGTGCCGCTCTTGGTGTCAGGAATGACACGCGCCCGCACCGCGGTCACTGCGCCCGATGAGTCCTTGTCGCACCCAGTGCATTCCACCACCATGCCGTACTTCAGTCGCACCTTGTTGCCTGGAAACAGGCGGAAGAATCCTTTGGGCGCAGACTCGGCGAAGTCATCGCGTTCAATCCACACCGAGGGGCCGAGGTGGAACGTGCGCAGGCCCCATTCAGGGTGCTGAGGATGCGCCGGAGCCTGACAGGGCTCCAGATGGCCAGCGCCAAACAGTTCGTCCCAGTTCTCCAACTTCAGCAACAAAGGGTCGAGCACCGCAGCTGCCCGAGGCGCCTTGCCTTCCAAGTCGTCGCGCAAGGCCACGTCGAGCACACTGGCCTCCAGCCAAATATTGGTCTTGCTCGCGCCGGTGGCCTCGGCCATGGCGCGCAGGCTCTCAGGTGTATAGCCTCGGCGCCGCAACCCAAAGATCGTGGGCATGCGTGGGTCATCCCAACCGCTGACCCACCCCTCATCGACCAGGGCTTTGAGTTTGCGCTTGCTGGTGATCACACCGTTGATGTTCAAGCGCCCGAACTCGTACTGCCGCGGAAGCGGCTCCGCCAGCAAACCCAGCCGGGCCAGATGTTGAAGCAACCAGTCGTAGAAAGGACGCTGGTCTTCGAACTCCAAGGTGCAGATGCTGTGAGTCACCCGCTCCAGCGCGTCTTCAATGGGGTGGGCAAAGGTGTACATCGGATAGATGCACCAGCGATCGCCCGTGTTGTGGTGGGTGGCATGGCGAATGCGATAAATGGCCGGGTCCCGCAGGTTGATGTTGGGCGACGCCATGTCGATCTTCGCGCGAAGGACGGCGGCGCCGTCAGGCAGTTGGCCACTTTGCATGTCGGCAAAGCGTGCCAAATTCTCTGCCACCGTACGGTTGCGAAATGGGCTGTTGGTGCCAGGGGTGTTGAAGTCGCCTCGATTGGCACGCATTTGCTCGGCCGTTTGCTCGTCCACATAGGCCAGGCCATCTTCAATGAGCGCCTGCGCGGCACGCACCATGAAGTCGAAGTAATCGCTGGCGTAATACAGATGGCTCACGCCCCCTACATCCCAATCAAATCCCAGCCAACGCACCGCTTCGATGATCGCGTCGACGTACTCTTGTTCTTCTTTTTCGGGGTTGGTGTCGTCAAACCTCAGGTGACACACGCCCGCGTAATCCCGCGCGAGCCCAAAATTCAGACAGATGCTCTTGGCGTGCCCAATGTGCAAGTAGCCATTGGGCTCGGGCGGAAAGCGCGTGCGAATGCGTGCGGGGTCCAACGGGCCGGCTTGGTGATGCGCGGCATCGCCAGGAGCGCCACCAAAGTGGCGTGGGGCCAGGGTGCCAGACTCCAAATCGCGTTCAATGATGCCGCGAAGGAAATTGCTGGGTTTGGGGGCGTCGCTGGTGCGCGTGTCATGAGCCATGGACCCGATTTTATGGGGCAAGCACGCAGCGAGGGCCTATGATCGGCCCATGAATGCTTCTCTCACCCCCTTGTCCGTGGTTCGGCCTACCACCACACCCTTGCCCATTGTGGTGGATTCTCCCCACAGCGGCACGGACTACCCTGCCGATTTTGGCTCGGTGCTTCAAGGCCCCGACTTGCGTCGCGGAGAAGACACGTTCATCGACCGGCTCTACGCCAACGCGCCGCAGCATGGAGCCACTTTGATCGCGGCCAAGTTCCCGCGTGCCTATATCGACCCCAACCGAAGCCTGGAGGACATTGACCAGGCCTTGCTCGACACACCTTGGCCCGGCCCGGTCACGCCCAGTCGCAAAACCGAAATCGGTGTAGGGCTGGTGTGGCGGCTCATGGGGGGACGACCGATTTACGAACGACTCTTGTCCGTGCAGGAGTTGCAATCGCGCATTGATCGATGCTGGCGCCCGTACCATGACGCGCTTCAAGCGGCTTTGTCGCAGGCTGGGGAAGGCGGGCAGTCTCGTTGGCACTTGAATGTGCATTCCATGCCCGACGACGCCTACCGGCGTTTGGGCTTGCCCGAAAAGCCTTTGGCCGATGTGGTGCTGGGGAATCTGGACGATTCCACCAGCGACGAGGCCACCATGTCGGTGTTGGAAGACGCGTTTCGCAGTCACGGTTACTCGGTGGCGCGCAATGATCCGTTCAAAGGGGTCGAGATCATTCGGACCTCGGGGGCACCTGGCAAAGGTTGGCACTCGGTGCAGATCGAGGTCAAGCGCTCGTTGTACATGGATGAGCACTGGGTGCCGGTGCCGGGGTTCGACAAACTGCAAGCGGCCATCGACCATGCCTTGGCGGCTTTGGCCCAGCACGCCAAGCAACAAGTGAGGCTCTGAGGAGGTCTCGGGTGGGCGGCCCGAGCCTATCGCCGACGTCCGCCCCCCAGCAAAGAGCCCAAGACCCCTCGCACGATTTCCCGCCCCACCGCCGAGCCCACACTGCGCATCGCGCTGCGCAGGGCGGTTTGGGCCAGCCCGTCGTGGCGGCCTCCGCGAGGGCCCGTGCCGCCCAGCACCAGGTCGGAAATTTGACCCAAGAGCCCAGGGCCTGAGCCGTCTGACGATGGGGGTGCCGGCGTGGCGGAGGTCGAGTTCGGGGCGTCAGGCCCTTTGCCTCCGGCTCGGCCCACCAGTTTCTCAAAGGCCGACTCTCGGTCGACGGCTTGTTCGTACACCCCAGCGACCAAGGAGCTTTGCAGGAGTGCCGTGCGCTGCGCGGGCGTGATGGGACCGATCTGACTGCCTGGCGGATGAATGAACACCCGCTGTGTGACCGAGGGCCGACCCTGGGCATCGAGCAAGCTGACCAAGGCCTCTCCCACGCCGAGCTCGGTGATGACCGACGAGAGGTCGAGTTGGGGGTTGGCTCGCAAGGTGGTCGCCGCCGATTGCACCGCCTTTTGGTCTCGTGGGGTGAAAGCGCGCAGCGCGTGCTGTACGCGGTTGCCCAATTGGCCCAAGACAGCATCAGGGATGTCCAGCGGATTTTGTGTGACGAAGTACACCCCCACCCCTTTGCTGCGCACCAGTCGCACCACCAACTCCACGCGGTCCACCAAGGCCTTGGGCGCCTCGTTAAACAGCAAATGGGCTTCGTCGAAGAAGAAGACCAGCTTGGGCTTGTCCAGGTCGCCCACTTCGGGCAGCGTCTCGAAGAGCTCTGACAACATCCACAGCAAGAACGTTGCATACAGCCGAGGGGCGTTCATGAGCTTGTCCGCTGCCAGGATGTTGACCACACCCCGGTCGTCCACGGTCTGCATGAAATCGGCGATATTGAGCATGGGTTCCCCGAAGAATCGGTCTCCCCCCTGCTGCTCAATGGTCAGCAAGCCGCGTTGGATGGCCCCAATGCTGGCGGCGCTGACGTTGCCGTAGGCGGTGGTGTAGTCCTTGGCGTGCTCGCCCACGTGCTGCAGCATGGCCCGCAGGTCTTTGAGATCCAGCAGCGCCAAGCCGTTGTCATCAGCAATCTTGAACACCAGTTGCAGCACCCCCGACTGCGTGTCGTTGAGGGCCAGCATGCGCGAGAGCAACAACGGACCCAGGTCGGTGATGGTGGCCCGAACGGGGTGGCCTTGATCGCCAAAAACGTCCCACAAGGTGGTGGGGCAAGCCAGGCTCTGGGGTGTGCTCAGTCCACGCGCCTTCAGGGCCGCCGCTAATTTCTCGCTCACCTGGCCAGCCTGGCTGATGCCCGTGAGGTCGCCTTTGACGTCGGCCATGAACACCGGCACGCCAATGCGTGAGAACCCCTCGGCCAGGGCCTGCAAGGTCACGGTTTTGCCCGTGCCGGTGGCGCCGGTGATCAGACCGTGCCGGTTGGCCAGGGCGGGTAACAGCTCGCAAGTCACGGGGCCGTTTTGGGCGAGGACAATGGGTGGGGGCATGGCCGCAGGCTCCAGGAAAGGTGTGACCGGTAAGATCGGGCTCTAGTCTATCGAAACCCCAAGGGGAGAAGTTCACCATGGCCGGACATTCCAAGTGGGCCAATATTCAACATCGCAAGGGCCGCCAGGATGAAAAGCGTGGCAAGGCCTGGACGCGGGTCATCCGTGAAATCATGGTGGCCGCCCGCCAAGGGGGAGGCGATCCGTCTGCCAACCCCCGATTGCGCCTGGCCATCGAAAAGGCCAAAGCGGTCAATCTGCCCGCTGACACCGTCAAGCGCAACATCGACAAAGCCACGGGCAACCTCGAAGGGGTGAGCTACGAAGAAATTCGCTATGAGGGGTATGGCATTGGCGGTGCGGCGGTGATCGTGGATTGCATGACCGACAACCGCGTGCGCACCGTGGCCGAGGTTCGCCACGCCTTCAGCAAA
>CAZCJB010000092.1:0-10775 GCA_964498795.1 uncultured Rubrivivax sp.
TGGAATTTCGCAGAATCTTGTTGACTTGTGGATGGCTGAGTCTGGTGTCGATGCCAGTGTGGGCACAAGCCCCCTCAGCGTCCGCCGCGCAGGCCGCACCCTCGCCCGTGTCGGCAACGGCGGCACCGGCCCAGGGCCTCAAGGTGCTGCGTTACGCGTTCAATGTGGCAGAGACCGGTTTTGATCCGGCACGCATCGTCGACTTGTATTCGAGGATTGTCACGGCCCACATTTTTGAGAGCCTGTACACCTACGACCATCTGGCGCGGCCTGCCAAGGTCAAGCCCTTGATTGCCGAGGGCATGCCCGAAGCGTCCGCCGACTTCAGAACCTGGACGGTGCGGCTGAAAAAGGGCATTTACTTTGCGGACGACCCTGCGTTCAAGGGCGTGAAACGCGAGGTCGTGGCTCAGGACTTCGTTTATGCACTCAAGCGTTTTGTGGATCCGGCCAACAAGAGCCCGGTGGTGGCGGGCATCCTCGACCAAAAGTACCTCGGCTTGGCGGGGTTGCGCGAGAAGGCGCTCAAGGACAAGAAACCCTTTGACTACGACACCGAAATCGAAGGCCTGCGCGCGCTGGACCGCTACACGGTGCAGTTCAAGATGGAGGAGCCGCGCCCCCGGTTCTTAGAAAGCCTGGCGGCCAATGACCTGTTCGGCGCGGTCGCTCGGGAGGTCGTCGAAAAATATGGCGATGCCATACCCGCGCACCCCGTGGGCAGCGGGGCCTTTCGCTTGGCCCAATGGCGCCGCAGTTCGCTCATCGTGCTGGAGCGCAACCCCCAGTACCGTGACATGGTCTACGACGCGGAGCCCGCGGCCGATGACCTCGAAGGGCAAGCCATCCTGGCCCAATTCAAGGGCCGCAAACTGCCCATGGTGGACCGCGTGGAGGTGTCCATCATCGAAGAGTCTCAGCCGCGCTGGTTGGCCTTTTTGAACGGCCAGATTGACTTTGTGAATGTCCCGCCGGAGTTCGTGAATCAGGCGGTGCCCAACGGCAAGGTCGCTCCCAATTTGGCCAAACAAGGCATCAAGGCCTACCGCGTACTCAACGCCGACTCCGCGTTCACCTACTTCAACATGGACGACCCGGTGGTGGGGGGCTACACGCCCGAGCGTGTGGCCCTGCGTCGTGCCATTGCGTTGGCCATGGACGTGGAGCGCGAAATACGCATCATCCGGCGCGGCCAGGCGGTGCCCGCACAGTCCATCGTGGTGCCTCATACCACGGGCTATGACCCGCATTTCAAGAGCGAGAACGGTGACTTCGACCCCGCGCGAGCCAAGGCGCTGCTGGATTTGCATGGCTACGTCGACAAAGACGGCGATGGTTGGCGCGATTTGCCCAACGGCAAGCCCTTGACGCTGGAGGTGGCTACCCAGCCCGATCAGCTGAGCCGCCAGTTTGATGAAATGTGGAAGAAGAACCTGGAGCGTGTGGGCATTCGGGTGAAGTTTTTCCCTGGCAAGTGGCCCGAACAACTGAAGGCGGCCCGTGCAGGCAAGTTGCAGGTGTGGACCTTGGGATCGTCTGCGGCCGCGATGGATGGGCAAGGCTCGTTGGCGCGCTTGTACGGCCCTCAATCGGGCAGTCAGAACCTGGCGCGATTCAAAAACGACGAGTTCGATCGCATCTATCAGCGCATGCAAGTCATCCCGGACGGACCCGAACGGCTGGAACTCTTTCGTCAAGCGCAGCTGATTTCCATTGCCTACATGCCCTACAAGATCACCGTCCACCGCTTCAACAACGACTTGGTGCAGCCTTGGTTGCAGGGGTACCGGCGCCCGGTCTTTTGGAACGACTGGTGGCACATGGTGGACATAGACCCCACGGCGCGTCCCGCCAAGAAGTAACGCGCCATGCAACGCCGTCGCCTTCTCCAGGCGTTGGCGATGGGCGCCACGCCGGGAGCTTGTGCCCCGGAGTCCTCGGCTGCCGCAGCATCCATACCAACCCGCAAGGTGCTGCGTCTGGCGTTTCCCACGCCCGAGTCGTCGCTGGACCCGCCGCAGACCAACAGCGACGCCTACGCCAATACCTTGCTGGCGCAGATTCTGGAGGCGCCATTGGCCTACGACTACTTGGCTCGACCAGTGCGTCTGGTGCCACAGACGGCGGCCTCTATGCCCGAGATTTCCCCAGATGGCATGACATTCACGGTGCGTTTGCGGCCCGGGATTTTCTTTTCAGACGATCCGGCCTTTGGAGGTCGACGGCGTGAACTGGTGGCGCAGGACTATGTGTACGCCATCAAGCGCTTCTACGACCCGCGTTACAACTCCGGCGACCTCTATCAGTTCGAAAGCTTGCAATTGCCGGGCTTGTCGCAGCTGCGTCAGCGTGCGATCGAACGCCGACAGCCCTTTGACGACCGTCAGGAGGTGGAGGGTGTGCGTGCGCTGGACCGCTACACCTTTCGCATCCAACTTGGTCGGCCGGACCCCCGATTTATCTGGCGACTCGCGGACGCGGGCCTGGTGGGAGCGGTGGCGCGTGAGGTGGTCGAGCACTATGGGGACGGCATCGGCGCTCACCCGGTGGGCACTGGCCCCTTTCGCCTGAAGCACTGGCGTCGAGGCTCGCAGATTGTGTTGGAGCGGTCACCCACCTACCGAGGCGCTGTCTATGAGGGGCAGCCGGCTGACGACCCGCTCGCACGTGCCATTGCGGCCTCGCTGGCGGGGCGCACGCAGCCCTTCGTCGATGAGGTCCACGTGGATATCGTGGAGGAGTCTCAGCCGCGCTGGCTGTCCTTCTTGAATGGCACCTACCACTGGCTGGCGGTGCCTGGGGTGTACGCCCCCACGGCGGTGCCTGGCGGGCAATTGGCGCCATTTCTGCGCAAGCGCGGCGTGAGCTTGCAGCGTAGCCTGCAGCCCGACATGGTGATGAGCTACTTCTACATGGATGACCCGCTGGTGGGCGGCTACCAGCCGCACCAAGTCGCCCTGCGACGGGCCATCGGATTGGCTTTCGACGGCCCTGGCTTCATTGAACATGTCCTGGGAGGACAGGCGGTGTTGGCGCAGTCCACAATCGCACCATTCACCAGTGGTTTTGATCCCGCCTATCGCAGTGAGATGAGCACCTTTGACCCTGCGCGCGCCAAGGCCGTGCTCGATGTCTTTGGCTACATCGACCGCAATGGCGACGGCTGGCGAGAGCGGCCCGATGGCACGCCCTTGGTCTTGCGCATGGCCACCCAATCATCGCAACGCGACCGTCTGAGCAATGAACTGTGGCGGCGCTGCATGCAACGCGTGGGCCTGCGCATGGAGTTTGAGGTGTCTACATGGCCCGAATTGCTCAAGAAAAGCCGCGCTGGCGGTTTGATGATGTGGGGCTACAGTTGGACGGCAGGCTCGCCCGACGGAGGCTTTTTCTTGAGCATCGCCTATGGCCCCCACGCCAGCGAGTCCAATGACCCGCGGTTTCGGCACGACCCTTTCGATCGTTTGTATGAGCAGCAGCTGCGCTTGCCCGACGGGCCCGAGCGAGAGGCGACCATGCGCCAAGCCAAGGACATGCTCAACGCCTACATGCCGTACAAGGTGCATGGACACTCCGTGCTCAACGTCTTGGTGCAACCTTGGACCCACCACTACTGGCGCCACCCATTCATGCGCGATGTGTGGCGCTTCATCGATGTGAGCCCCCACGATGTCTCCCACCCACCTGCCTGACCGATCGCACCGCCCTGAACCTCGAATGCAGGTGTACCAACGCTGGTTGGCGCGCACGCACGGTCTGCAGTTCGCCACCTACGAAGACCTGTGGCACTGGTCGGTGACCGATCTTTCAGCGTTTTGGCAGTCCATTTGGGACTTTTTCGAGGTGCATTCACCGACGGCCGCAACCGCCGTGCTGGCTGACGCCCGCATGCCGGGCGCGCGTTGGTTTGAAGGTGCGCAAGTGAATTACGCGCAACAGGTGTTCCGCCATGCCGACATGGCCCACGCCATGGGCCTCCCCGCACTGGTCTTTGCCAATGAAGACCGGTTGGCGCAGGGCGTCTGCCAGGAGGTGACGTGGCCCACCTTGCGTCGCCAAGTCGCCCATGCGGCCGCCGCTTTGCAACGCATGGGGGTGAAGCCCGGAGACCGCGTCTGCGCCGTGTTGCCCAACACCCCTCACACCGCCGCCGTGTTTCTGGCGGCTGCCAGCGTGGGCGCAGTCTGGAGCATTTGCTCGCCGGACATGGGGCCGGTGGCGGTGCTCGACCGGTTTGCGCAAATTGCCCCCAAAGTGCTCGTGGCGTGTGATGGCTATACCTGGGGAGGTGTGCACCACGACCGACGCGAGGTGGTGGATGCCCTTTTGAAGCAACTGCCCAGCGTGGAACACGTGGTGCGAGGTGGACAGGCGCTGGAGGCCCTGTTGTCAGGCGATCCCGGCCACGAGCCCTGCTTTGAGCCCGTGTGGGTGCCCTTTGACCACCCGCTGTGGGTGGTCTATTCCAGTGGCACCACGGGCCTGCCCAAGCCCATCGTCCATGGCCATGGGGGCATCGTGCTGGAAGGGCTCAAAGGGTCTTTGCACAACAACCTGGGGCCCTCGGTGGAGACCGGGGATCGCTTCCTCTGGTTCAGCACCACGGGATGGATCATGTGGAATTGCCAGCTGTCGGGGTTGCTGGTGGGCGCCACCTGTTGTCTGTTTGATGGCAACCCCGCAGGCCCATCGAGATCGCCGGATTGGTCCACCCTGTGGCGTTTTGCCGGCTTGTCCAAAGCGACCTTCTTCGGTGCGGGGGCGGCGTTTTTTGCCAGCTGCCTCAAGGCCGATGTGCATCCTCTGCTGGAGGCTGACCTCTCCCATCTGCGCGCCATCGGCTCCACAGGCTCGCCGCTGTCTGATGCCTGTTACGAGTGGATTTGGTCGCGGTGCCCCACAGTGGATGGCGCACCCATCTGGATTGATTGCATCAGCGGAGGCACAGACTTTGCCGGCGCGTTTGTCGCCGGCCATGTGGCCCTGCCCACCGTCAAAGGTGAAATGCAATGCCGCTGTCTCGGGGCTGCGGTGTATGCCTGGAATGAGGCGGGCCAAGCGGTGGAAGATGAGGTGGGCGAGCTGGTGTGCACCCAGCCCATGCCGTCGATGCCGCTGTACTTTTGGAACGACGACCAAAATCAGCGTTACTTGGAAAGCTATTTCGACATGTTCCCGGGGGTGTGGCGCCATGGGGATTGGATCCGCATCACCGCGCACCCGCAAGCGCGCGGCGCCATCATTTACGGACGCAGCGATGCCACCATCAATCGCCAGGGCATCCGCATGGGCACCGCCGAGCTCTACCGAGCGGTGGAGGCCATGCCCGAGGTCTTGGACAGCTTGGTGGTGGACCTGGAGTATTTGGGCCGCGACAGTTACATGCCACTGTTTGTGGTCTTGCGTGAAGGTGTGAGTCTCGATGAGGCGCTGCGCGACCGCATCAAGCAGGGCATCCGCATGGCGTTGTCGCCGCGGCATGTGCCCAACGAGATCCTTCAGGTCCAGGCCATACCGCGAACGCTGTCGGGCAAAAAAATGGAGCTGCCCGTCAAGAAGCTGCTGATGGGCGCCGACCCGGCGCAAGTGATGAACCGAGACGCCATGTCCAATGCGCAAAGTGTGGACTGGTTTGTGGAGTTTGCAAGGCGCCGCCAGGGCTGACGACGACGAGGAGGGGCTTTGAGGCGCCTCAGCGCGCTCACCCACTCACGATGCCAGCGCCACGATTTGGGAGGTGGGCAAGGCCCCGCTTTGGCGACGGACCTCTTGACCCTGCGCCAGCCGAATCAGTGTGGGGATGCTGCGAATGCCAAATCGCGCTGCCGTGTGCGGGTTGTCGTCACTGTTGACCTTGACCAGCAGGGCGCGCCCTTTGAGTTGCGCGGCGGCCTGTTCAAAGGCCGGTGCCATCATTCGACAGGGTCCGCACCACGGCGCCCAAAAATCCACCAGCACCGGCAACTGCGTGTGACGCGTGAAGGACTCAAAATTGGCATCGGTCAACTCGACTGGATGACCATCGAGCAAAGCGGCACGGCAGCGCCCGCAGGTCGGGTCATCGCCCAAGCGGTGTGCGGGCAGCCGGTTGGGCGTCCCGCAATGCGCACAGGCCACATGCACTGACAAAGCATCCATGATTCGGACGTGGGGACGAATTCGCACAAAGCAAGGCGGCGTGGCTGCAGGCGAGGCGGTCCTTCTTTAGAATTTCCTCGCCATGACCCCATCGAACGCTCCTGGAAATATTGCTTGGCGTGCCAGCTGCGCGTGCCACGGCCTGCATCGCCGGGCTTTCGGCCGACTCTTGCTGGGGTCGGTGGGTGCCGTGGGGGCAGTGTGGACGCCCACTGCCGTGCAGGCCAGCTTGCCCGAGTGCGAGCGCTCGGGGTTCACCAAGGCGGTGTCGGCCGAACAGGTCGAGCAATCAGCAGGACAGCAGTACCGCCAGATGCTGCAGCAAGCGGCCAATCAACGGGCCTTGGCGTCCAAAGACCACCCGCAGCTGCAGCGGCTGCGTGCGATTGCCGAGCGCATGATTGCCCATGCGTCCAGTTGCAATGAACGTGCACGGCAGTGGCGCTGGGAAGTGCAGCTCATTGGCAGCAACGAACTCAATGCGTTTTGCATGCCGGGGGGCAAGATCGCGTTCTACTGGGGCATCTTGGCCCGCCTGCAGCTCAGCGATGACGAGGTGGCCACCATCATGGGCCATGAAATGGCCCATGCCCTGCTGGAGCACGCGCGTGAGCAATTGGGCAAGAACATGGTGACCCAAGGTGGCTTGCGTTTGGGGGCGGCCCTCTTGGGCTTGGGCAATGTGGGGGACATGGCCGCGCAGGCGGGCTCGCAGCTCTTGAGCCTGGCCTACAGCCGCTCCGACGAGACGCAAGCCGACCGTCTGGGCATGATCATGGCTGCGCAGGCCGGTTATGACCCGGCCGCGGGGGTGACCTTGTGGAAGAAGATGATGGCAGCCAGTGGCGGTCGATCACCGCCCAAGCTGTTGTCCACCCACCCGCTGAGTGCCGAACGCATTCAAGACATCGAGCGGCGCCTGCCTCGGGCCCAGCCGTTCTATGAGGCAGCCGACAAGCCCGAGCGGCAGTTTGGGCCGCCTCAGGTGCCGCCCACGTAAGGGTTGGTGCGCCGCTCGCGCCCGAAGGTGCTTTCGGGACCGTGGCCCGGGATGAAGACGGTGTCATCGCCCATGGGCCACAGCCGTTCGGTGATGCTGGCGATCAATGTGGCGTGGTCGCCCCCCGGAAAGTCCGTGCGACCGATGCTGCCCGCGAACAGCACATCGCCGACAAAAGCCCGGCGGGCTTGTGCGCTGTGAAACACCACATGGCCAGGCGTGTGTCCCGGACAATGCCTGACAGAGAGTGAGCATTCACCTATGGTGACGATATCGCCGTCCTTCAGCCATCGCGTGGGGGTGAACGGTTCGCACCGCGGAAAGCCAAAGCGTGCGCTTTGCATCGGCAAGCCATCGATCCAAAACTGATCTCCTGGGTGCGGGCCGATGATGGGCAGGCCTCTTTCCCGGGCCAATTGACCCGTGCCTCCGGCGTGATCGATGTGGGCGTGGGTGAGCCAGATGGCTTGCAGCGTCACCCCCAAGCGATCCACCTCGGCCAGCAGTCGGGGCAAGTCACCCCCGGGGTCGATGAGGGCGGCTTGACGGGTTTGATCGCACCAAGCGATGCTGCAGTTTTGCTCGAAGGGGGTGACGGGAACGGTGTGGTACTGGAACATGTCGACATTGTCGGGGCAAATGTGGGGCCCATGAAGGCCTCATGAACAGCGCCAGGGCGACTTGAGATAAAAATGATTTCAGTGGCTCATTTGGTGAGCCACTGATCTTGGACACTGACTTTGCCGGGGACGTCCCGGTGAGTGCCCAACCGGGCCGTCACGGAGATCGACATGACGCAAATTGCCTTGAATTTTTCTGAAGCCCTGATCGAGCAGCCACCGACTTTGTCACCTCTCAAGGCGTCCGTGCAGGCCCTTGCGCTCGACCGTCAGCGGCCGTCAGATTCATGTGAAGCGCGTTCGTGGGACCCCATGGGCTTTGAAATCGGATGGGACTACGCGCGTCATCGCCTCACCCCCAGCCCCGACCACCTCCATCTGGGGCACCCCGTGCGCCAAGGGTGGCAGGCTGGGTGTGCCACGTTTGGCACCCGCACGCTGCGACCCACACGGCACGTGGCCCAATGGTTGCAATTGCGATTGCAGGCTTGGCTGCGCGGGCGGGTCTTTGAGGCGTTCATGGTGACACCGCGCTTTTTGGCGCAGCTGGATGTCGCCCAGTGCCCGGTCACCCGAGAGGGGTTGGCCGGTGCTCAGGAGGGCGTGATCGTGACCTTGTGCGACCGCGCTGGCGTGGCGGCGGGCCACTTGGCCATGCTGGGCCGCCGCGCCGCCGCGGCACTGGAGCGAGGTTCGCTGGAACGTGCCGATTTGCACCCCGACTTGAGTGCTGAACAACTGTGTCGTCTCCAAAGCCTGCGCCATCTGGTCACGCCCATGTCGCATGCGCAGGCGTGTGCATCACCCCTGACCGTGCTGCCTCCCGCCCGGGTGCGTGTGCTCAACCCCGTGCATGCATTGCAAACCGTGCTCACCCGCTTGTTTGTGGGGGGCGCCTATGCGCGCCGCATGGCCGACCTGGGGGCCTGCCTGCCAGCCCGCGCTCGCCGGCCTTATGCGCTGCTCATGAGCACCCTGTTGGCGCGCCGCTTGGACGCGGGGGCTGCTGCCGACCCCACCCAAGTGCGGCACGCCCTGGAGGACGCCTGGAGCCACCCCTTGGTATTGCGCCGCTGGGCGCCATTTGCCCAAAGCCTGTCACGCGCCGATTGCGATCGCTTGGTGCAAAAGGCCGTGCAGCGAGGGTGGGCGGGTGCCTCTGTGCGTTGGCTCGATGAAGCTCAGTCCACAGAGGGATGGTCGCTGCAGACGCCAGGACCACGCCAGGACGCGGTCACCCCGATCGCATCACCTGCGCCACGCGCGTGCGAGGGGGCCTACCATGCCCAGTCGTAATCCACGATCAAAGGCGCATGGTCGCTAAAGCGCTGCGCCGTGTAGATGGACGTGCTGCGCGCAGTCGCCGCCACGGCCGGGGTGGCCAGGTGGTAGTCAATGCGCCAGCCCACGTTCTTGGCCCGGGCTTGACCCCGGTTGCTCCACCAGGTGTACTGGTCAGGTTGGGTGTTGAGCGTGCGAAACACGTCCACCAACCCACCCTCACCGGCACCATCGCCGAACAATCGATCCAGCCAAGCCCGCTCTTCGGGCAAAAAGCCTGAGTTCTTGAGGTTGCCCTTCCAGTTCTTAAGATCGATTTCCTTGTGGGCGATGTTCACGTCGCCCACCAACACAAATTCGCGCTGGGCCTTGAGTTGGAGCAGGTGGGGGTACAAGTGGGCCAGGAAGCGGAATTTAGCCTCTTGCCGCTCTTCGCTGCTGGACCCGCTGGGGAAGTAAGCGCTGATGACGCTGAATTTTCTCCGGGCCGTGTCGTAGCGTGCTTCCACCCACCGCCCCTCGGCGTCAAACTCCTCCACGCCAATGCCCGTGATTACGTCACTGGGCGATTTGCGCGTGTACAGGCCCACGCCGGAGTAGCCTTTCTTTTCGGCGAAATGGAAGTGCCCATCCAGCCCGGCCACCTGCTCGAAGCGCCCCGCGATATCGGCCCGCTGAGCCTTGAGCTCTTGCACGCCCATACAATCGGCGCCGACCGATTCGGCCCACGGCACAAAGCCCTTGGTGGCCGCTGAACGCACGCCGTTCAGGTTGAGTGAGATCAGTCGAAAAGCCAAAGGACGCCTCCCATGAGCACAGCCGCTGAACCCCACCTGGCCCAAGAATTTGTGGGCTTCGCGGTGCGCGCGGGCGTGCTTCGGTTCGGTGAATTCAAGACCAAGGCCGGTCGCTTGTCGCCTTACTTCTTCAATGCCGGCTTGTTCGATGATGGCGCCAAATTGGGCCAACTCGCACAATTCTATGCAAAGGCCTTGATGGCCAGTGGCATCGAGTTCGACATGATTTTTGGCCCTGCTTACAAAGGTATCCCCTTGGGCGTGGCCGTGGCCATTGAGCTCGCTCGCATGGGTCGCAATGTGCCCTTTGCCTACAACCGCAAAGAAGCCAAAGACCATGGCGAGGGGGGCACCTTGGTGGGCGCCCCGCTCAAGGGCCGTGTCTTGATCGTGGATGACGTGATCAGCGCGGGCACCGCAGTGCGTGAGTCCATTTCGCTCATTCAATCGGCAGGCGCCACCGCACATGCCGTGGCCATTGCCTTGGATCGCCAGGAAATGGCCACTGAAAAGCGCACCGACGGGAGCACACACGACGTCCCCCACAGTGCCGTGCAGTACGTGCGAGACGTGCTGGGCCTGCAGGTGTGTGCCATCGCACGTCTGGACGATCTGCTGGCGTACTTGCAGAGGCAAGGCGCGGGCGAGCTCGGCGCTTATCTGCCCCAGGTGCAGGCTTATCGCGATCGCTACGGAGTCTGAAGTTTCTTTTTCAGCAACTCCGCGGCCTGCGTGGGGTTGGCCTTGCCTTTGCTGGCTTTCATCACCTGCCCCACCAGGGCGTTGAAAGCCTTGTCTTTGCCGCTGCGGAATTCGGCCACCGACTTTTCGTTGGCGCGCAAGACCTCGTCCACAATGCCTTCGAGCGCGCCCGTGTCGTTCATTTGCTTGAGACCCTTGGCCTCGATGAGCGCGTCCACCGCCGCCAAACCGTCGCCG
>CAZCJB010000093.1:0-10605 GCA_964498795.1 uncultured Rubrivivax sp.
CTCGGAGTGAGCGGTGAGCGAGGCCCGCGGCTTGACGGCATTGGAGCGCCAACAGTGGCAACTTGACGGGTATGTGGTCTTGCCGGGCTTTAAGAACGCACAGGCCATTGAATCGCTGCGCACACGTGCGGCGCAAATCGTGGCGGACTTTGACCCCGAGTGTGGGCCCGATGGGCGACCGAGCGTGTTTGCCACCCACGACCAAGCACGGTTGAGCGCCGACGAGGCCTTCTTGGCCTCTGCGCAGGGCATCCACTGCTTCTTTGAAGAAGAGGCGTTTGCTGAGGATGGGCGAATGCAACAGGCCAAGCACTTGTCGATCAACAAGATCGGCCATGCCCTGCACGACCTCGATCCGGTGTTTGACGCTTTCTCCCACGGGGAAGACTTGGCGGCCGTGGTGCGTGACCTGGGTGTGCAGCAACCGCAGGTGTGGCAATCGATGTTCATCTTCAAGCAACCGGCCATCGGGGGCGAGGTGCGGTGGCACCAAGACGCCACGTTCTTGCACACCACGCCCGTGAGTGTGGTGGGGCTGTGGTTTGCGTTGGAAGACGCCACACGCGACAACGGTTGTCTCTGGGTGGCCCCCGGACAACACCGCAGTCCCTTGCGCGAGCGCTTCGTTCGACAGGCCTGCCCCGAGCCCGGCCAGCCCTTGACGCGCTTGGAGGTCTTGGACGCCACGCCGTGGCCCTCAGAGCGCCAAGCGATCCCCTTGGAGGTGAGTGCGGGCACGCTCGTGTGCCTGCATGGGCTGCTGCCGCATTACAGCGCACCCAATCGATCGCCGCATTCTCGCCACGCTTACACCCTGCACGTGGTGGATGGCACCAGCGTCTACGCCGCCGACAACTGGCTGCAACGCGAGGGTCGATTGCCGCTGCGTGGTCTGAATTGAAGGGGTGAAAAAAAAGGCGGCCCGTAGGCCGCCTGGGTGTCCTGCGCCAACCGATTTAGAAATCGGCCTGACCCGTCACGCTGAAGAAGCGAGGCGCACCGGGGTAGACATAGGGGTTGCCGGCCGCATTGATGGCAATGCTGGAGCCGCTGCCCAAGCTGGCCGTGAGGTACTGCTTGTTGGTGAGGTTGCTCACGTTGAAGCGCAGCACCGGGTTCTTGAAGAAGCCATCACTGGGCAGCTTGTAGGCCGCGTTGAAGTCCAGCGTGGTGAACCCGCCGATGGCCACGTCATTGACCATGGTGAGGTAGCGCATGCCCGTGTACTTACCCGCCAGGTTGAGCAGCATCGGCCCGTTGGTGTACTGCAGCGACAAGGCGCCCATGACACGCGGGGTGTCGGGGTATTGCTTGTTGGCGGTGGCGTAGAAGGCCGTGGACGACGAAGGCATGTCTTTGTTGACCACGCTGCTGGTGTAGGTCAGCGAGCTGTAGGCGCTGAACCCATTGACCGGCACCGTACCCGCCTCAAGTTCCATCCCCTTGACGGTCGAGTCGCCCACGTTCCAGTCGTGGGTGGTCCCGGTATTGGGGTCGTAGCTGGAAGCGATGCGGTCCTTGAACTTGACCAAGAAGGCCGTCACCGAGGCACGGTACGCATCACCGCGGAACCGGAAACCGGCATCCAGGTTGGTGGAGGTCTCGGCATTGACCGTCAGCGGGGCCAAGCCCGTGCTGGTACCCACACCGTTGGTGAAGGTCACGCCCTGCGCCAGACTGAAGTACTCAAAGTTGCCAGGGGCCTTGAAGTTCTTGGCCACACCCGCGAAGCCTTGCACTTCGGGTGTGAACTGCAAGGTGGAGCTCAAGCTCGGCAAGGCCTGGGAGTAGGTCTTGTTGATCTTGTAGTCCACGCCTGCGCCCGAACCGTTGGACGCGTAGTTGGTGAAGTCACGGTTGATCTGGCGATAGCTGACAGCCGGGGTAACCGTCAACTTGCTGTTGAGCAAGTCGATGGTGTCTTGCAAGAAGACACTCTTGCCCGTGGAGATGGTGAGCGTGTCGCGGTTCTGGTAGAGCGATCCATCGGCATTGCGCACGAGTTGCGCCTGGTCTTTCAGCCAGAGGTCGCCAATGTTGCCCGCGTTGTCCACCCATGTGGCCGGGGCGGTCTGGCGGTGGTTGGCACGCTCGAACCACGCACCCAACAACACCTTGTGGTTGTCGATGGTGTAGCTGAGCTTGGTGTTGACGCCAGGGCGGTGGGTGTTGGTGACGCTGCCGCGATAAATGCGCACCACGTCGAGCGTGTCGCCGTCGCCGTTGAGGTCTTTGATGCCTCCACGGAAGAAAGTGCCGGCGTTGGATTCGGTCAGCGTGTTTTGCTGCGTACCGCCCGTGCCGTAGCCGTACCAGAAGTAGGGTTCAATGTCCCAACGCAGAGCGGGGGTCAACTGGATGTTGGCCTTGCCGGTGACCAGCGCGTTCTCAAAGGGGTTCAGCGCAAAGCCGTAGTAGGCCGGCGCAGCCGAGGTGTAGCCCGCATCGGTTTGCTTGGTGCCGGCCGCAGGGGTCACGTGCTGAGGAATGGTGCTGCTGTAATCAGCCCAGTAACCAATGCCTGCGGTGTTGTACTCGGTCCAAGACAGCGAGCGATAGTTGTTGTTGACCGCACGGTTGTAAAGCACGGTGGCCGACAAATTGGTGTTGCCGAGCTTGTACTCGACCGTGGCGTCCACGTGGTCACGGTCGGCCTTGCCCGGACCCTTCCACTTGTCGGACTCGCTGTGCGACAAAGAGATAAAGCCCTTGAAGTTGCCGATCTTGCCCGTGTCAAAACGGGCGAAGGTGCGCAAGAAGTTCAGTGAGCCGCCCGAGAAGGCCAGACGCACACGCTTTTTGTCTTCGGGGCCGCAAGACACCAGGCCTAAGTTGCCGCCCGAAGCCCCCACGTGAGGCGCTTCGTTGTCGGTGGCGCCTTGGGTCACAAACATCTCGCAGAGGTTTTCGGCGTCGGTGTACTCCTGGGGGTAGACCGCGAAGTTGCCCGAGTCATTGACCGGGGCGCCATTGATGGTCAGGCCCATCTGGTCGCTGTTGAAGCCGCGCACGCGCAAATTGCCGCCGAACAGACCGGTGGCGTCGTGGCTGGAGCTGTTCACGCCGGGCAACAAAGAAAGCGTCTGGAAGGGGTTGGACGACGAGCGACCCTTGTCAATCTGCGCCTTGGTGACCGTGCTCTTGGCCTTGCCAGAGTCTTCGTCGATCATCAGACCGGTACCGAGCTTGTCGCCCTCACCGGTGACCGTGATCTTGCCCACTTCAGTGGCGGTTTGGGTTTGCGCGGCCGCAGCGGCACTGAGGGCCATCAGCGCGATGGCGATGGAGCTGAGCTGGAGGCGTTTCATTCAATGGTCCTTTCGAAAAAAATCAACGAACTCTGTAGAAGGTGACCGCGTCAACTGCCGGTCATGAGGTATTCAATGGGCACGATGAACTTGCGCGAGGCCTGGCCCGTGAAGGCCTCAGCTGGAATGGGCGGAAAGCGGCCGTTGCGCACCGTGCGCAGGGCCTCATTATCCAAGATGATGGAACCTGATGAGGTGTCGACCCCCGTGCCCAACAATTGGCCTGCCCGGTCGATCTCCAGCCACAGCTTGACGGTGCCTTGTGGTCGCAGCTGCCGCGCTTCGCGGCTGGTGGGGTAGCGCTTGATGCCGTTGAGGTAGCTGCGCAATTCAGCCACGTAGACATCGTCGGGGTTGGCACGCGCCGCATTGGAGTGTGCGCTGGGACGGGGTGGCTCGGCCGTGATGGCGTTTTGGGCCAAAACGGCAGCCACCGCCGGCGTTGGGGCAGGAGGCGGCGGCGGCGTGATGGGCGGGGGCGGCGGCGCCACGCGAATTTCAGGGGGCGGCGCGAACGTGGGAGGCGGCAGGGTCTTGAGCGGCGGCGGAGGCAGCTTGTCGGGCGGTGGCGGAGGGGGTTTCAGGTCCTCGATGATGCGGGTTTCCAGAGGGGAGCGAATCACCTCCACCAGCCGCTGGGCCAAACCGTTGGCCAAGGCCCAGGCGAAACCCAAGTGCAACAGCACCACCAGGCCAAAACCCGTGAGGTGGCGGCGAGTGTCTCGAGGCTGGGCAGAAAAATCCAAAAAAACCTCTTCGCGCAGAAATCGGACGTGCTGGGCGTTTTGACCAGGTCCCGGCGTTTGGCAAAGTTCGCATCCTAGCGCCTTGCGGACCGAATTTCGTGACTCTTTCGCGACAGCGATGGCCACACCGTGTGGCCACCCACCCACGGCAGCGTGGACGCCCTCAGGCCCGCCCCTGCGGCGGAGGCCTCCAAGCGCGCAGCGCCGCTTGCGCAACCTCGCGCCAACGGGCCTCCATGAACGATGACTGTGCCGCCATAAGGCCCATGTGCACCAAATCGGACCAGGAAAACTCCAACTCCCGCACCAGCGCCAGGGCTTCGCCACTGTGGCTGACGCACGACATCAAGCGGTTGTCGGTGTGAAACGACAAGGACACGCCGGCTTGCCACAGGGCCCGGATGGGGTGGGTGCGCAGGGAAACCGCCCCGCCGGTTTGCACATTGCTGGTGGGGCAAACCTCCAAATGGCCGCCCCGGGTGTGCAATTCGGCCAACACCTCGCGGGATTGAGGCCCTTGCAATAGGTCCACCAGTCGGATGCCGTGCCCGATGCGGGTGGCCCCCAGCCGCAAGGCTTCCAGCACGCGCAGCCCCTCATCGGCCTCACCGGCATGCAGGGTCAAGCCCAGCCCCGCCTCACACACGCGCCGCAACACCTGCGCATGGCGCGAAGCGGGCCAGCCAGCTTCGGGGCCAGCCAAATCAAATCCCACCACATCGGCCCCTCGGGTGCGCTTGCCGTGCCAGCGCATGGCCAATTCGGCACTGCGGGCGATTTCTTCGTCGGCATGGTGGCGCATGGCGCACACGATGAGCCCCGAGGGCAGGCTGCTGCGCGAAAGCCCGCTGAGCAGCGCTTCGACCACCGCGTCGGGTGGCACACCCAGGGGCTCGAAGAGCAAGGGCGCAATCCGAAATTCAGCCAAGATGCAGCCATCGAGCCGTGCATCCTCCGCGGCTTCAAAGGCGACACGCTCCAAGGCGTCGGGGCTGGCCATGGCGGCCACGGTCAGGGGAAACCCGCGAAGGTACTCCTCCAGCGACCCTGCATGGGCGCGGTCCTCGAACCAAGCGGTCAGGCCCGCCACATCGTGAGCGGGACTGTCCAGGCCTTGACGCTCCAGCAGTTCCAGCAGCGTGGCGACCCTCAGCCCACCATCCAAGTGCTCGTGCAACAACACCTTGGGCATGGCGAGCGCCGTTGGATGCCAGGGATCTGGGTCGGGGATGGGCGCCGAGGGCCCCGAGGAATGTGGGCTGGATGAGGGGTGTGGAACCACGGACATGCCCGGATGCTAGCAAGCCCCAAGACCGAAGGGCGCGCAGACTTGCTATCCTGCTCGCTTTGGCGCGTGACGCTGAGCGATTGCTTCAAGAAGGAGATGTGTCCATGACCCGCAAAATGTTGAGAGCCCTGGCTGGAGCGGCATGCGCCGCTGCGACGCTGGCCCATGCCGATCCTGCCGTGATTTATGACATGGGCGGCAAGTTTGACAAGTCCTTCAATGAAGCGGCTTACAACGGGGCCGAGCGTTGGAAGAAGGAGACCGGCAAGGCCTACCTGGATTTTGAAATCGCCAATCCTACGCAGCGCGATCAAGCCACCAAGCGCATGGTGGAGCGCGGCGCCAATCCGATCGTGGGGGTGGGGTTCTCTCAGGGTGCGAGCATCGAAAAAGCCGCCAAAGAAAACCCTAAGATGCAATTTGCCATCATCGATTTCGTGGTCGATCAGCCGAATGTGCAGTCCATCGTTTTCAAAGAGCAAGAGGGTAGCTTCTTGGTGGGCATGATGGCCGCGCTGGCCAGCAAGAGCGGCAAAGTGGGATTCATCGGTGGCATGGACATTCCGTTGATCCGCAAGTTTCAGTGCGGGTTTGAGCAAGGCGCCAAGTACGCCAACCCCAAAGCCGAGGTGTTTGCGAACATGACGGGCACGACGCCGGCCGCCTGGAACGACCCCACCCGCGGCGGTGAATTGGCCAAGGCGCAATTCGCCAAGGGCGCTGATGTGATCTTTGCCGCCGCAGGCGGCACCGGCATGGGCGTGTATCAGGCGGCCAAGGACAACGGCAAACTGGCCATCGGCGTGGACAGCAATCAGAACCACCTGCAGCCCGGCACCATGCTGACTTCCATGGTCAAGCGGGTGGATGTGGCGGTGTACAACGCTTTCAAGGGCACCAAGCCCGGCATCAGTTCGCTGGGCTTGAAAGAAGGCGGCGTGGATTACGCGCTCGATCAGCACAACGCCAAGCTGGTCACGGCCGACATGAAAGCCAAGGTCGATGCGGCCAAGGCCGACATCATTGCGGGCAAGATCAAAGTCATTGACTACATGGCGGCCAACGCCTGCAAGTGAGATGACCTCGACCCGGGCGCCCGGCCCGGCGCCTGCGGTGCGCATGCACGCCATCCAGAAACGCTTTGGGGCTGTGCAGGCCAACCGCAGCGTGGACCTCACGGTGCGCGCCGGCTCGGCCCATGGCATCGTGGGCGAAAACGGGGCGGGCAAGAGCACGCTCATGTCCATCCTCTACGGCTTCTATCAGGCCGACAGCGGGACCATAGACATTGATGGGCACCCGGTGCGCATCACCGACTCTCACGACGCCATCGCGGCCGGCATCGGCATGGTGCATCAGCACTTCATGCTGGTGGAGTCCTTGAGTGCCTTGGACAACGTGATGCTGGGTGCCGAGCCCGATTGGCGGCTCGGCCCGGCACGTGCCCACGTGCGCCAGGCGCTGAATGCGCTGATGCAAGACTCGGGATTGCAGGTGCGGCTGGACTTGCCGGTGGAAGAGCTGCCAGTGGGCGAGCGTCAGCGTCTGGAAATCTTGAAGGCCCTGTACCGCGGCGCGCGCATCCTCATCTTGGACGAGCCCACGGCCGTGCTCACGCCGGCCGAAACTCAAGCGCTGTTCGACACCTTGAGAGTCCTGCGCACACGGGGCACGACGGTTCTGCTGATCACGCACAAGCTCAAAGAGATCATGGCCCTGTGCGACGCGGTCACCGTGATGCGGCAAGGCGCCGTGGTGTTGGATTGCGCGGTGGCCGACACCGACATCGATGGATTGGCTCAAGCCATGGTGGGCCGTGCGGTGCATTTGGGCCGTCCACCCTCAGAGGCTCGCCCCGATGGTTCTAGCGACTGGCCAAGCGTCTTGTTGAGCGCTCGCGATCTGCGTTGGCGCGACGCGTTGGGCGTTGCCCGCCTGGATGGCGTTTCGCTCACGCTGCATGCGGGCGAAATCGTCGGTGTGGCGGGCGTGTCCGGCAATGGGCAAAGCGAGCTCTTGGATGTGTTGTCAGGCTTGCTGGCTCCCGACGAAGGGTCGATGACGCTGGGATCACACACCTTCGAGGATCGTCGGTGGTTGACGCCGGATGTGGCTCGCGATCTCAAACTCGCCCATGTGCCCGAAGACCGGCACCACCGAGGCTTGGTGCTGGCCTTCGAGGCCTGGGAGTCGGCGGTCTTGGGCTATGAGGGCCAGTTCAGCCACTGGGGATTCATGCAAGCGGGTGCCATGCGTGCGGCCACGGCGCAGATGATGGAGCGCTTTGATGTGCGGCCCCGCGATCCGTCATTGCGATCGTCCAAGTTTTCCGGGGGAAACCAGCAAAAGCTGATTTTGGCCCGCGAAGCGGCGCCGCAGCCGCAGGTGCTGCTGGTGGGTCAACCCACTCGAGGGGTGGACATTGGCGCCATTGAATTCATTCACTCGCGCCTGCGCGCCGTGCGCGATGCGGGGGGTGCCGTGTTGGTGGTGTCCTCGGAACTCGACGAGGTATTGGCCTTGGCCGACCGCGTGGTGGTGATGAATGCCGGACGCGTGGCCGGCGAGCTGCCCATCGAGGCCTGCAATGAACAGGCACTGGGCCGATGGATGGGGGGCGCGTGATGGCGTCGAAGGCGGGCACCCCATGAGTCATCAGCCCATTGAATTGCCACGGTGGATGGACTTAGGGCTGCTGCCCGCGTTCAACCTCGCCCTGGCCTTGGCCGTGGCCGCCGGGGTGGTGGCGGCGGTGGGATTGGACCCGCTGCAGGTGGTGGGTTTGCTGATCAAGGGCGCATTTGGCAGCCCCTCGGGGCTGAGCTACACGCTGTACTACGCCACGACGTTTGTCTTCACGGGTCTGGCGGTGGCGGTGGCTTTTCACGGGGGGCTTTTCAACATCGGCGGTGAGGGGCAGGCCATGATGGGAGGCTTGGGCGTGGCCCTGGCCGCATTGGCCTGGGGGCCCCATTTGAGCGCTGGCTGGATGCTGCCCTTGATGGTGCTCGCGTCGATGATGTTCGGCCTGATCTGGGCGGCGGTGCCCGCCGCCTTGCAAGCCTGGCGAGGCAGCCACGTGGTGATCACCACCATCATGTTCAACTTCATCGCCAGCGCCTTGCTGGTGTATTTGTTGGTGGACGTGCTCAAGGAGCCGGGCAATATGTCGCCCGAAACCCGTGCCTTTGATCCCAGTGCGCAATTGCCTGGCGTTCACGAGGTGTTGGCGCAGTGGGGCGTGGCCTGGCCCAGCACGCCCTTGAACCTGTCGGTGGCGCTGGCCGTGCTCGCCGCGGTGGGTGTGTGGGCGCTCGTGTGGCGCTCTCGAGCCGGCTACGCCTTGCGGGCCGTGGGCTTCGCCCCTGAGGCGGCCCGCTACGCGGGCATCTCGCCGCGCCGGCAGATCATGATGTCGATGATGATCTCCGGAGCGCTGGCCGGTTTGGTGGGCATGAATGAGATTGCGGGCACTCACCATCGCCTGTTGACAGATTTCACCAACGGCGCGGGCTTTGCAGGCATTGCCGTGAGCCTGATTGGGCGCAACCACCCGGTGGGCATTGTGGCGGCCTCCTTGCTGTTTGGAGCCCTGTACCAAGGCGGCACAGAGTTGACCTTTGAAATCCCGGGGTTCAGCCGCGACATGGTGTTCACCCTTCAAGGATTGATCGTGTTGTTTGCCGGCGCCTTGGGGCAGGTGGCCACACCCACCTTGGCGCGCTGGCACGCGCGTTGGGCGAAGAAGGAGGTGATCCATGGATGACACCTGGATGGCCACCGTCTTGGCTTCCACCTTGCGGGTGTCCACCCCGCTCATCTTGGGCGCGCTTGCAGGCTGTCTGAGTGAGCGCTCCGGTGTGATCGACATGGGCTTGGAAGGCAAGATGCTGTTGTGTGCCTTCGTGGCTGGCAGCGCGGGAGTGGCCACCGGTTCGCTGACCTTGGCGCTGGGAGCGGCGCTGCTGGTGGGGGTGGCACTGTCGATGCTCCAGGGTTATGCCTGCGTGACCCACCGAGGCGATCAGGTGGTGACCGGGATGGCCATCACCATGACGGCCGCCGGTTTGACCGTGGTGCTGGGATCGGCCTGGTTCGGACAAGGGGGTCAGACACCGCCGGTGCCTGAATCGGTGCGCTTGGCCGCATGGGGCGTATCGGCCATGCAGGCGGTGCAGGGCTGGCCCGTGGTGGGGACCGTGCTGGCACCTGCGCTGCTGGGCCACAACGTGCTGGTGTATTTGTCGCTCGCCCTGGTGGGGCTGGTGTGGTGGCTGCTGTACCGCACGCGCTTTGGCTTGCGCGTGCGTGCCACGGGCGAGAACCCGGCCATGGTCGATGCCGCGGGCCTGTCGGTGACCGGCTTGCGCTACCAGGCCCTGGGGCTCAATGGCATGCTGTGTGCCTTGGCTGGCAGCTATTTGGTCTTAGGATTGAATTCGAGCTTCATCCCGCACATGACGGCGGGTCGAGGTTACATGGCCTTGGCCGCGATGATCTTTGGCAAGTGGCATCCCGTGGGAGCCTTGGCCGCTTGCGGCTTGTTCGGTTTCTTGGATGCCTTGTCGATCCGGCTGCAGGGCGTGAACCTGCCCGAGGCTTGGGGAGGGGGTGCCGTGCCCGTGCAGGCCATTCAGGCCCTGCCCTATGTGCTGACCGTGGTATTGCTGGCAGGGTTCATCGGCAAATCGCGCGCGCCCGCTGCCCTGGGCACACCCTATGTGAAGGAGCGGTGATGACATCCGCTGAACAGACCCTCATGGACGCTGCGCTGCGCGCACGCGAGCACGCCTACGCGCCGTACTCCAAGTTTGCCGTGGGCGCCGCGGTGATGGATGAGCACGGCCGAGTGCATGCAGGCTGCAACGTGGAAAACGCAGCCTACCCGCAGGGGGTGTGCGCCGAGGCCGGTGCCCTCAGCGCCATGGTGCTGGCGGGAGGGCGGGCCATCCAAGCGGTGGCCGTGGCCGGGCAAGCAACCCAACCCGTGACACCTTGCGGTGGGTGCCGCCAAAAACTGCGCGAATTTGCCGAGGGATCCACCCCTGTTCTGATGGTGGATCCGACCGGGCTGCGCCTTCGCACCACCCTGGCCGCGCTGCTGCCCGAGAGCTTCGGGCCCGAGATTTTGAGGCCCACGCCATGACACCGGTCCCTCCAGACGGCCTCACCTCGGATGCAGATCTGAGCTCACGCATAGAAGAAAGCGTGCGCCGAATTCGTGAGCGTGCGCCTGGGCACACACCCCAAATTGCGTTGCTGC
>CAZCJB010000094.1:0-10348 GCA_964498795.1 uncultured Rubrivivax sp.
GGAGAGCAAGCGCCCAGCTGCCAACTCGTCAGCGGCACCACTCGCGACCTCAACTTGATGGTGCGCCGAGGCAGTGGATCGCTTCACATGCACAGGGCCACGCCTGGGAGTTTGTGGGGACCGCCACGAGCACTTCCACAAGATCACGCAACATCGAAGGCTATCTCGCGCATGCCCTGGCAAGCGATCTTTTGCTGGCAGCCCGCGCGCGTGCACACCGCCCAAGGCCCCATCGATGTGCCACCGGGCAGCCTCGTGTGGCAGGCTCAAGTCGGTCTAGACGGTAAAAAGGGGTCTGGGTTTGATGAGCCCTGGCAACTAGACCCCCACACACCCGAAGACGCACGCGTGTTCTGGCTCGGATTGGAGATGCGCGAATGAGCTCCCCCATCACCTTGTGGCGCCATGCGCGTGTGGCCACCCTGGAGCCTGGCTGCGATTGGGGATGGATCGAGCGAGGGGCGCTCCTCACCCAGGGCTCGCAGCTGCTGTGGGTGGGACCCGACGGGCAATGGCCCCATGGGTCTGAACTGGCGGCTCCCATCACCGAAGAGCATGACCTACAAGGCGCGCTGGTGACGCCAGGCCTCATTGACGCCCATACTCACTTGGTTTACGCAGGCGACCGCGCCGCCGAGTTTGAGATGCGCCTGCAGGGGGCCACGTACGAGGACATCGCCAAGGCCGGAGGGGGCATCCGCTCAACCGTGCAGGCCACCCGAAGCGCTGAGGCGCAGGCCTTGTTTCAGGCCGCCATGCCACGCGCGCAAGCCTTGATGGCTGAAGGGGTGACCACGCTTGAAATCAAGTCGGGCTACGGCCTGAGCGCGGAACACGAGGCGCGTTGCCTGCAAGTGGCGCGGCGACTCGGGCGCGAGTTGCCGTTGAGCGTGCTCACGACCTCACTCGGTGCCCACGCCCTGCCCCCGGAGTTCACAGGCCGAGCCGACGCATACATCGATGCCGTGTGCAGTTGGTTGCCCGAGCAACAGGCGCAAGGTCTGGTCGATGCAGTGGATGTGTTTTGCGACCAGATTGGCTTCACCCCCGCGCAAACACGGCGCGTCTTCGAGGCAGCCCGAGCGCTGGGTTTGCCGGTCAAGCTGCACGCAGAGCAGCTCAGCAACCAAGAAGGCGCCGCATTGGCCGCTTCGTACGGCGCGTTGAGCTGTGACCACCTGGAGTACCTGTCTCCCACGGGCATTGCCGCCCTGCGTGCCAGTGGCACCGTGGCCCTGCTGCTGCCCGGCGCTTACTACTTCTTGCGTGACACGCATCTGCCACCAGTGGAGGCCTTGCGTGCGGCAGGGGTGCCGATAGCCGTGGCCACCGACCACAACCCCGGATCGTCGCCCACGCTGTCCTTGCTGCTCATGATCCACATGGCATGCACCTTGTTTCGCCTGACACCGCACGAGGCCTGGCAGGGCGTCACCGTGCACGCGGCGCAAGCCCTCGGATTGCGCGACCGGGGGTACCTCAAGGCCGGATTGCGTGCAGACTTTGCCGTGTGGGACGCAGAACACCCACGCGAAATGGCCTACCGATTTGGACACAACCCCTGCCGCCTGCGTGTGTGGGGCGGCTTGCTCAGCCCTGAGAGGTCACTCCCATGAGCTACACCTTGCATCGAGGCACCTCAGCACTGGTGGTCAGCATGCCCCACGTGGGCACCTTCATCCCTGAAGCCTTGCGTCCCCGCTATGTCGAGCGAGCGTGGGCCACCGAAGACACCGACTGGTTCTTGGATCGTCTGTACGCCTTTGTCAAGGACCTGGGGGCCAGCCTGATCGTGCCCGTGGAAAGCCGATACGTGGTCGATCTCAACCGCCCCAGCGACAACCAGCCCATGTACGCCGGACAGAACAACACCGAGTTGTGTCCGACACGCTTCTTTACGGGAGACCCTCTCTACCGTGAAGGCCAAGCACCCAGCGCCCAGGAGATTCAAGAGCGCGTGGCCACCTACTGGCGGCCCTATCACCAGACCTTGCACGAGGAGACCCAGCGACTGAAGGCTGTGCATGGGCATGCCGTCCTCTTTGATGCACACAGCATCAAGGGAGAGTTGCCGTGGTTGTTCGAAGGTGCGCTGCCCGACATGAACCTGGGCACCGTCAACGGCCAAAGTTGTGCGGCGTCTTTACGCGACGCACTCACGCGCGTGTTCGAGACTCAGTCGACCTACACCCACGTGGTGGACGGGCGTTTCAAGGGTGGCCACATCACGCGCCACTTTGGTCGACCCGACCAAGGCATCCACACGGTGCAACTCGAAATGAGTTGGCGGGCTTATATGCATGAGGAGCCGCCCTATGTCTGGCACGAGCCACGGGCAGCGGCTGTCACGCCCTTGCTGCGTCGCCTGGTTGAAACCATGGTCGACTGGAAGCCGGCATGAGCCGCAGCTTTTGGGCGTCGCACGCCTGGGTGGACGGCACCTGGTGCCCCAACGTCCTGTTGCGATGTGACGGTTCGGGGCGGTGGATCGAGATTCGCCGGTCAGTCTCACCAGAACAGGCTCACACCCAGGCCCAACAGAAAGGGGAGGTCTTGGAGATACTTCCGGGCCCTGCACTGCCTGGCATGGTCAACGCTCACAGCCATGCCTTTCAACGCTCGTTCGCCGGTCTGACCGAACAGCGCCACGCCGAACAAGATGATTTCTGGTCATGGCGCGACCGCATGTACCAGATCGCACTGCGAATCTCTCCTGAACAACTCACCGCCGTGGCGCAGCAGCTTTACACCGAGATGCTGTGCGGGGGCTACACCCATGTGTGCGAGTTTCATTACCTGCACCACCAAAGCGATGGGCGGCCCTACCCGCAACCCACGCGCATGGCCCGTGCCCTGGCCGATGCGGCGCGCCAAGTGGGCATGGGGCTCTCGCTATTGCCCGTGCTCTACGAGCGTGCGGGCTTTGCACAACCCACCTTGCGCAAGGATCAACGTCGATTTGCCACGCAGGCCGAAGACGTGGCAGCCATGCGGCAAGACATCCGCAGCTGGAAACTGCCTGGTGTGGAGGCGGGTGCCGCCATTCACTCCTTGCGAGCCGCGTCGCCCGATGCCATCCAACGCCTGTGGACGCTCAGCGCCGCCGACCCCGGGCCCATTCACATCCATGTGGCTGAACAGACGGCGGAGGTGGACGACTGCGTGGCAGCCACGGGGTGTCGCCCCGTGGAATGGCTGGCACGTGAAGTGCCATTGAATGCGCGATGGCATTTGGTGCATGCCACCCACACTGTGCCGAGCGAAGTCCAGGCCGTGAGCCGGGCAAAAGGGGGCGTGGTGTTGTGCCCGTCCACCGAGGCCAATTTGGGCGATGGCCTGGCCGATGTGGAGGGCTGGTTGGCCCAAGGTGCGGCCGTGTCCATCGGCTCTGACAGCCACGTGTGCCGGCGCTGGCCGCAGGAGTTGCAGCTGCTGGAATACGGACAGCGGCTGCAACGACGTCAACGCAATGTGTTGGCCGATCCGGCCGGCCATCAACCCAGCACCGCGGCAAGGTTGTTCAATGCCGTTCAATACGGCGGTGCGGCGGCCGCTGGCTGGGCGGCCCACGGCTTGAGCGTGGGAGCCCGCGCCGACCTGCTGGTGCTGGACACTGCGGCCCCCGGTCTGGCGGGTGTGCCTCACGCTTCACTGCTGGATGCCTTGGTGTTCGCAGCCGAGGGCGGGGTGTTCTCCCAAGTATGGGTGTCAGGCCAGCAGGTCGTCCGCGAAGGGCGGCACCTGCATCAGCAAGAGATCGCCCGCGAATTCACACAAGTCATGCAGACGCTGCACGCGGTTTGAAGGTCCGCACAAACTCCTCCTGAGCCGCCGTCTCAAGGGTGCCGGGCCGGACCTGCCGAACGCGCCTGATCGCGTCGTCGCCGGTCAATCCCTGCAGGACCAGGAGCGAGGCCGCCACCGTCCCGGTTCGGCCGAGGCCTGCGGCGCAGTGCACCACCACTTTTTCGCCCCTGGCCAGCGTGGACATCACGTGAGGTATCTCGGCCACCCAAGCCTGCATGGACTGCGGGTTGGGCGGTTCAAAGTCAGGGATAGGGACGTGGGCCCATCTCAAACCGGCGTCCTGCACGACCCTCGGCAATTCTGGGACGCCAAGACGGGCCATCTCGGGTTCGCTGATCAAGCTCAACACGGTGGTGGCTCCCCAAGACTTGATGCACTGCACGTCGGCCGCCAGTTCACGCGACCACACCTGACCACTGCCGTCTTCACCTCTGCGACCTGGACAATGCACCAAACCCAAGGTGCCGCCCAGGGGCATGAGCAGGGCGTCAATGCGCAGCGCACCGGACAGCGGGCTGTAAATCGTGGAAGAACTCATGTCCCAAGTGTCTCTCAGTTTCAAGCCCTGCGCAGGCGCAATGGAACATCGCCCACTTCAGCACATGCTCACGGTGTTTCGTCACCTTGCCAACCAAGAACGTAGAAAGGACTCCCGATGGACATCTTGTCACGCCCCTCCACCTCAGGAAACGGCCAAGAAGGCTTGAGCCACAACTTGCGCCACATGGTGGATGAGATCGATCAATTCCTGAAAAATGCCGCCGACACTGGCGATCAGAGGTTCGATGCCGTGCGCAGTCGGCTCACGGATCAGGTGCGCGAAATGCGGGCACAGCTCGATGAGTTGAACGAAGCCACCTTGGCACGCATGAAGCGAGCAGCCCAACGGGCCGACCAGACCGTGCAAGCCCACCCCTACAGTGCCATGGGCATCGCTGCGGCCACGGGCCTGCTTGTGGGATTCCTGGCCGCACGGCGCTGATGTCAGGCAGCCCGACCGACCCCGACACGGTTCACTCCACCCTTGGCGGCGCGGCGCGCCGCGTGTTGGCGCATCTGTTGACCATGGGCCTCACGCGCTTGCAGTGGGCGCTGTCGGAATTGGAAGAACAACGCCGGCGTTGGGTGCGGATCTGGGTGGCGGCGATGGTGATTCTGTGTGCCGGCCTGATGGCTGTGGCTTTGGCCGTGGGGTGGTTGCTGTGGCGCGTGGATCCAGTGCAGCGCTCCAGCGTGGCCGGATGGATGAGCCTGGGCTTCTTGGGCCTGACCCTGATGGCCACTTGGGTCTTGCGCAGAGAGCTCGCCTCACGGCGTGGATAAGTCAACGGCGCTCAACTCACCAACAGCCCCTTGTGCTCAATGAAGGCAATCACATCGTCCAACCCCTGCCGTGTGCGCAGGTTGCTCATGACGAAGGGTCGTTGCGGTCGCATGCGACGGGTGTCGGAGGCCATCACCTCCAGATCGGCCCCGACGTGGGGAGCCAAATCGGTCTTGTTGATGACAAAAAGATCGCTCTTGGTGATGCCGGGCCCCCCCTTGCGTGGGATTTTTTCGCCTGCAGCCACATCGATGACGTAAATCGTCAAGTCGCTGAGTTCGGGACTGAACGTGGCGGCCAAGTTGTCCCCGCCCGACTCAATGAACACGATGTCCGCATCGGGGTACAGCACCAACATGCGGTCCACGGCTTCCAGATTGATGGAGGCATCCTCCCGGATGGCCGTGTGCGGACAACCGCCCGTCTCCACGCCCATGATGCGTTCTGGCTCCAGCGCCCCCGCCACGGTGAGCAATCGTTGATCTTCCTTGGTGTAGATGTCGTTGGTCACCACCACCAGGTCCCAACGGTCACGCATCGCCTTGCACAGCATTTCCACCAAAGTGGTCTTGCCCGAACCGACGGGGCCGCCCACCCCCACGCGCAAAGGGGGTAGCGACTTGGTCCGGCCGGGAATATGGTGCAAAGAGGGATGGGTCATGATCGAAACAATCGTGAGTATTGAGCTTCGTGTTGGGACGACAGGATGGCCAGCATGGGCGTCATGACCTGGCAAGCGTCGAAAGGCAGCGCCTCGGCCTCATCGACCGCTTGCGGAATCTCGTCGGTGAGTCGCTGCAGGATGCGCTGCGCGGCCAATTGCCCGAGCGGCACCGCCTTCATGGCGGCCTGCACCATGTTTTCGGCCCAACTGAAGGCAAACGCCAAGAGCAGGTCTTTGACACCGGCGCCCGCCAACACGCCGGCCAGCGCAAAAGCCACAGGCCATGAGGGCGCAGGCTTGAGGGAGGCGCACCGCTGAACGCGAGGGTCCATGGCCTGCTCACTGTGCTGCATCCATTGGACCAAAGACCGACCCATCTGTTCGGTTTGCAGCCGGAACTCCGCCGTCTCCCGGGTCATGAGGACACGTGCATTCAAGGAGTCGATGGTGACCTCATCGCCTGCGCAGGCCGCATGTGCAGCATGTGCAGCATGTGCAGCATGATTCTTCCACAGCCCAAATGCATGCGCGGTCCATGGCAAGTCCGACCGCGCGAGGCCGAGATGCAATTGATCAACCAACCAATCGGTGGCCTGCACGGCGTCGCTCACATGTCCGGCCTCAACGGCCGCCTCCAGCCCTTCTGAATAGCTGAACCCGCCCACCGGCAGGGCTGGTGAAGCCAGCCACATCAACCGCAACAGACTGCTCGGTGAACGGTGCGTCATGGACTGTGTCCATGATCATGAGGCGTGTGATCATGGTGATGACCGTGTTCATCCTCATGTGCATGCCCATGGTCGTGCGTATGACCATGCGAATGTCCATGCGAGTGCCCTGGGGTGTGAGACCCGTCATAGGCGCCGCCTTCCGGCTCAAAGGGGCACTGCTCTTGGTTCACCAAAAGATGCATGCGGTCGAGCATCTGCGCCAACACGGGGTCGGGCTCGATCTTCAGGTGGTCGGGCTTGAGTTCAATTTGGACATGCCGGTTCCCCAGGTGATAGGCGGCCCGTAACAAGTCAAAAGGGCTGCCATGGTGCGGGCAATGGCGAATCACCATCACCGATTGAGGCGCCGCAATGACTCTCACGAGAGAACCGTCTTCGGCCACCATCACGTCACCCCCTCGCACAGCAGTGCCCCGAGGTAAAAACACCCCCAACTCGCGACCCGCTGAGTCGGTGGCCGCAAAGCGACTCTTTTGTCGGACATCCCAGTCGAGCTCAACCGTGGCGGCACGCTTGAGCAATGCAGTGGCCAGCCCCCGCCCTTGCAAGATGAGTTTGCTCACAGTGATCATGGCTGCATTGTGCCGTGAGCCCCCCAGCATTCGCTGGAGCGCTCAAAACAAAAAGTACCGCTGCGCCATGGGCAACTCATGCGCTGGCTCGCAGGTCAACAGCTGACCGTCCGCCCGCACGGCATAAGTTTGCGCATCGATGTCCATCGCTGGCGTGTAAGCGTTGTGCACCATGTCAGCCTTCTTGACCGTGCGACATCCTTGGACAAGGCCGATTTGCTTGTGCAACCCATAGCGGCGTGCCACATCTGCCGCAACACCCCAACCACTCAGAAACGTCAATGAGCCCGCCGACAGGGCTCCACCGAACGCGCCAAACATCGGGCGGTAGTGAACAGGTTGAGGGGTGGGAATGCTGGCATTGGGATCGCCCATGGCGGCAGCCGCAATCAGCCCACCTTTAAGGATGAGCGAAGGCTTGACCCCAAAGAAGGCCGGCTTCCAAAACACCAAATCGGCCCACTTGCCCACCTCGATGCTGCCCACTTCATGGGAAATCCCATGAGCCAACGCGGGATTGATGGTGAGCTTGGCCAAATAGCGCTTGACGCGGGCATTGTCGTGACGGTCACTGTCACCTGGCAAAGGGCCCCGCTGCAACTTCATCTTGTGGGCGGTCTGCCAACAGCGGATCGGCACCTCACCCACCCGCCCCATGGCTTGACTGTCCGACGAGAACATGCTGATCGCGCCCAGGTCATGCAAGATGTCTTCGGCCGCAATGGTTTCACGCCGGATGCGACTTTCGGCAAAAGCCAAATCCTCGGCAATGCCTGCATCGAGGTGGTGGCACACCATGAGCATGTCCAGGTGCTCATCCAAGGTATTGACGGTGAAGGGTCGAGTCGGGTTGGTGGACGAGGGCAACACATTGGGCTCACCGACCACTCGCATGATGTCTGGCGCGTGTCCGCCACCCGCACCTTCGGTGTGGAAGCTGTGGATGGTGCGCCCCTTGAACGCGGCCATCGTGTCTTCGACAAATCCGCTTTCATTCAAAGTGTCGGTATGGATGGCCACCTGCACGTCAGACTCCTCGGCCACACCCAGACAACAATCGATGGCCGCCGGAGTGGTGCCCCAGTCTTCATGCAACTTCAGGCCGATGGCGCCCGCCTCGATCTGCTGCCGCAGGGCCTCGGGTCGACTGGCATTGCCTTTGCCCAGAAAGCCGATGTTCATGGGGAAGGCGTCTGCAGCCTGCAGCATGCGGCGTATATTTTCCGGACCGGGTGTGCACGTGGTGGCAAACGTGCCCGTCGCAGGACCTGTGCCGCCACCGATCATGGTGGTCACACCGCTCATCAACGCTTCTTCGATTTGTTGAGGACAAATGAAGTGGATGTGGGTGTCAATGGCTCCGGCAGTGACGATCAGTCCTTCGGCGGCGATCACCTCGGTCCCTGGACCGATGACGATGTCCACGCCCGGTTGTACATCGGGGTTGCCCGCTTTGCCAATGGCCGCGATCCTGGGGCCTCGCAACCCAATGTCCGCCTTCACGATGCCCCAATGATCCAAGATGAGCGCATTGGTGATGACGCAATCCACCGCGTCTAACGGGCCGGGACCGTTAGGTCTTTGCCCCTGGCCCATCCCATCACGGATGGTCTTGCCGCCGCCAAATTTCACCTCTTCGCCATAGACCGTGTGATCACGCTCGACCTCCACCACCAGCCCGGTGTCAGCCAATCTGACCCGGTCTCCGGTGGTGGGACCGAACATGTCCACATAGGCTCGTCGTCCCACAGTGGTGGTCATTTCAGCGCTCCTTGAACCATTCCACGGAACCCCCACACCTCAAGCGCTCCGGCATAAGCCACCAACTGCACGGTGCGCTGCTGGCCGGGCTCGAACCGCACCGCTGTCCCGGAGGGAATGTTGAGCCTCATGCCCTGGGCCACGGTACGGTCGAACTTCAAAGCGGCATTGGTTTCTGCAAAGTGATAGTGCGATCCGACCTGAATGGGTCGATCTGAGCCGTTTTCCACCACCAGCGTCCGCACCTCCCGCCCCGGGTTGAGAACCAGATCGGCACCCTCAGCAAAGATTTCTCCGGGAATCATCGTGCGCTCACTTGTCCTGGCTCCACCACCACATCAGGCCAGCCACGGCCAAGGCCAATGCGAAGCCAAACACATCGGTCGCATGCCAGTGTGACCCGGTCAGGCCGTGCCCTTCATGCGCCAAGCTGGCACTGGCCCACAAGGTGGAGATTCCATATACAGCACATTGAAGCAAAGATTTCATTGGGGCTCCTTGGTCACGATTTCGGGGCGGCTCATGCTATCGGCTGGTGCACGGTCCCTAATTTGGTGCCATCAGGAAAGGTGGCCTCCACCTGGATTTCACGGATCATTTCAGCCACACCTTCCATGATGTCGTCACGGCTCAATACCGTCTTTCCCTCGCTCATCAGTTGGGCCACAGTTTTGCCGTCGCGTGCCCCCTCGAGGATAGAGGCGCTGATCAATGCCACGGCCTCTGGATAGTTGAGCTTGAGGCCTCGAGCCTTTCGGCGCTCCGCCAGCAACGCCGCCGTGAAGAGCAGCAGCTTGTCTTTTTCACGAGGTGTGAGTTCCATGCCCCAACACAGAGCACAAAGAGTGCCAAGGCACCAGAGTGCATTGCGTTTGCACCGCATCGGTGTGCGAGATCAACCACAAAGCTGGCACGGCTATTGCGGGAGGGTGCTTGGCATCAAATTTTTCAAGGAGTCCACTCATGCCCTTCGTTCATCACACCCGTCGCGTCGGCCTGAAAGTATTGGCCGCTTCTCTGCTCGCTGCTGGTTTGGCCTCTCCTGCTCTGGCGCAAAACACCATCAAGGTGGGTGTTCTTCACTCGCTGTCTGGCACCATGGCCATCTCAGAGACGGTGCTCAAAGATACCGTGCTCATGGCCATTGATGAGATCAATGCGAAGGGTGGATTGCTTGGCAAGAAGCTCGAGCCAGTGGTGGTAGACCCAGCCTCCAACTGGCCGTTGTTCGCTGAAAAGGCCAAGCAGTTGATCACACAAGATAAAGTGGCTGCGGTGTTTGGCTGCTGGACCAGCGTGTCACGCAAGTCAGTGTTGCCCGTGTTTGAAGAGACGAACAGTCTGTTGTTCTACCCGGTGCAATACGAGGGCGAAGAGCTCAGCAAAAACGTGTTTTACACAGGCGCGGCGCCTAACCAACAGGCCATCCCCGCAGTGGAATACCTGATGAGCAAGGACGGCGGCAGCGCCAAGCGCTTCGTGCTGCTGG
>CAZCJB010000095.1:0-1682 GCA_964498795.1 uncultured Rubrivivax sp.
GGCGCGTGCAATGCGCACTGCCATGCCCATGGCCTCACCACCGCTTCGGGCATAACGAACCATGCCAAACCAAGGGTGCAACTCTAAGAGTGATTCGGCGAGAGTGACCTCTTCGGGGCAGTTCAGAGAGCTATTAACGCCGCTTTTGATGGCGCCAATCACGGCCTCATCCACCTCGTCGTCGGCATAACCCAAGATGCAGGCGCCCACTGCCATGATGGACATGTCAATAAATTCACGCCCGTCCAGATCCCACACCCGGCAACCTTTGGCTCGCGAGTAGTACGACGGCCATGCGTCAGGGGCGAACATCTCCGGGCGCTTGGACAGCAGCTGAGTGCCGCCCGGGATCAGCCGCTTGGCCTTCTTGTAGAGAGTAACGCCTTGGCTGCTTTTGAGGTCATCCAGTGAGAGCATGAGCGGTCCGGTCGGCTTGGAGTGATTTCAGGTAACCCTCGTTGCGAACGATGTCCTGATTGATTTCCGACAGGGCAGGCTCGCGCTGGAGCAGATCAAGCACATCCCGTGCCAAAAAGATCCGCCCCAGGGAACCCAGGCGCTCAAACACACATTCAAGAAATTGATAGTCCCGGGGCTCATCCAAGGTCCAGCGGTGGAGGGACAGGCCTGAAAACTTCTTCAGGCCCCCGCTCTTGAACCATTCGGGGTGTTTTTCAATGTACGGACCCACATGCTCACGTTCTGAAGGCAACTTGGCCTCGCGCCAAGCGCGCTCCAGAGCACTTCTGGCGAACACCGTGCAGTCCAAGCCGTCAGGGAACTCACCCGAGAGGCCATGAAACGCATAACCTCCAGCTTTAAACCCCTCCACCACTTCATCCACGATGGTGGGGTCGATCGCTGGGCAATCGGCAGTGTTTCGCACCACGGCGTCGGCCTGCGACAAGAGCATGGCTTGGTGGTAGCGGTCCAACACGTCGTGCAGGCTGCCGCGATAGACATTGACCCCATGTTCTTGGCACCAATGGGCAATTACGTCATCGGTTTCGTCGGTAGAAGTTGCCACCCAGACGTCTTGCACGGTGCGGCAGGCACGGATGCGGCTGACCACGTGGTCCAGTACGGGTCGTCCAACCAGAGGCATCAAGACCTTGCCAGGCAATCGGCTGGAGCTCATGCGAGCTTGGATAATGGCGACGACATTCATGCGCGTTTCCACAGAGACGGGTCGATCAAGGCTTCATCGTTGCTGGCCAAGTCAGGCCAAGTCGACGTAGGTCGGCTTGTAGACGACTGGTACGCCGCCAGCAACTCACTCAACTGCACAACGCTCTCAGCCCCCACCACAATTTTGGAAATCTCTGAATATGAGCTCGCAAACGCGAGGCAACCCGCCAAAGAGGAGATTTGAGACTGCCTCTTCCACGCTTCCCACCGCTGCCAAATCGGACGCCAAGGTCCAAAGTGCTCAGGCAGCTCAGCAGCGCCAGCCAGCAGCAATCCTTGCAAGAACACCGAGCGCACATGCACCTCGACGCCATGCCGGTGCAAGCGCGCCAGCCATCCGCTCGTGGAGAGTCTGCGGTCAATCAAGTTAAAGGGTGCTTGAATCAAGTCGCAGGGCATCACACCCAAGGCCTGCTCCAAGATTTCGGGGCCATAAATAGAAATGCCGATTTTCTTGAGGAAGCCATCCGCTTTCAAACGTTGCATGGCGAGAG
>CAZCJB010000095.1:1692-6596 GCA_964498795.1 uncultured Rubrivivax sp.
CCCGCCAAGAGTTGCTGAGGACGATGAAGCAACAATCCATCCACGTGCGGCACTTTCAAGCGCGACAGTGATTGCTCTACTTGGGCGAACACCCAGGCTTGCACGGCGAGCGGGCCGCTCACCTCATCGGGCACGGCTGCCAATTTCGTGACGACCCTGAAGCGGCTCAAGTCATGTTGACCCAGGGCAGCCTCGCTGCTGCCGTAGGTGCTGGCAGTGTCCAAGGTGTCTATACCCGCCGTTGTCGCAGCTTGCATCATGCGACCGACCTCCGGCAGCGGCACTTGGCCGTGCCGGTTGGTAATGCCATAGGGCAGACCAAACTGCACCGTGCCCAACGCAAGCTTCATGCGGCGACCTTTTCGGTGCGAGCATGTCGAGCGGGTTGCTGACACCAGTTCAGGTACCACTCACTCCAGCGACGCAAGCCCGTTTCCAAAGGCGTGGACGGGGCGAACCCCGTTTCCAGCTGCAGGTCTTCGGTGTCGGCATAGGTTGCGTGGACATCACCCGCTTGCATCGGCAACAAACGCTTGGTGGCCTTTTTGCCCAGGCAGTCTTCAAGGGTGGCAATAAAGTCCATCAGCTCCACGGGCTGGTGGTTGCCGATGTTGAAAACCTTGAAGGGGCCGGTGCTGCGATCGGGTCGGGGTGTGCCGGCGGGGCCCGTACGACCCGGGACATGGTCCAGCACTTTGAGAGTTCCCAGCGCGATGTCGTCGACGTAGGTGAAGTCTCGCTGCATCTGCCCAAAATTGAACACATCAATCGGTCGGCCCTCAAGGATGGCACTGCTGAACAGCCACGGCGACATATCGGGTCGACCCCAGGGGCCATATACCGTGAAGTAGCGAAGCCCGGTGGTGGGCAGCTCATAGAGGTGGCTGTAGGTGTGAGCCATGAGCTCATTGGCGCGCTTGGTCGCGGCGTACAGGCTCACCGGATGGTCCACTGCGTGTTGTGTCGAAAACGGCACTTGCGCGTTGGCACCATACACACTGGAGCTGCTGGCGTAAACCAAATGTTCGACCTGGTGGTGTCTGCATGCCTCCAAGACGTTGCAAAAACCAGCGACGTTGCTGCTAATGTAGGCAGACGGGTTTTTGAGCGAATATCTCACGCCGGCCTGGGCCGCCAGGTTGATCACCCGTTGCGGCGCAAAGCGTGTGAACGCACGATTGACGGCTGCGGCATCAGAAATGTCCGCTTTTAAAAAGCTGAATCGCTCATGCCCTTGAAGGCGCTCGAGCCGAGCACGTTTGAGCCGTGGATCATAGTAAGCGTTCAGGTTGTCCAGGCCCAAAACCTCGTCACCCCGCGCCAATAAGAGTTGGCACACGTGCATACCAATGAAGCCTGCGCATCCCGTGACCAAAACTTTCATGCGGCGACCTCCAAGACTTGCAACTGATGGTGCAGCGTTTGAGTCACGTGGGCCACATCGGCCCCACTCAGTCCGGGATGCAGCGGCAAGGTGATGGCCTGCTGGTAGAAAGCCTCTGCCAGAGGGAAATCGCCTTCTTGAAACCCCTGCTTGCGGTAGTAGGGTTGCAGGTGCACAGGGATGTAGTGCACATTCGCCCCAATGCCGGCTTGTCTGAGCTGGTTGAAGAGCGCTTGTCGACTCACGGGGGACTGTTCGGTGAGGCGAACCACATAAAGGTGCCAGGCTGAAGTCCTGCCCGGCAAAAGACGCAAGGGCGTCAAAGGCAGGTCTGACAGTTCGGCTTGGTACAGCTGCGCCAAGCGTGTACGCACGCGAATGTAATCACGCAAGCGACCCATTTGACTCACACCCAACGCCGCTTGCAATTCAGTCATGCGGTAGTTGAAGCCGAGGTCGACTTGCTCGTAGTACCAAGGACCATGGGGAACCTGGACAAACTGCGACGGGTCCCGGGTGATGCCATGGCTGCGCAAGCGCTCCAGTTTGTTGAAGACCTCTTGCGATCGGGTCGTGACCACGCCACCTTCGGCCGTCGTGACAATCTTGACGGGGTGAAAGCTGAAGACGGTGCAATCGCTGTAGCGGCAATTGCCCACGGGCTCACCCATGTAAGTGGCACCAATGGCGTGTGACGCGTCCTCAATGATCTTGAACCCGTAGCGTTGGGACAGCTGGTGAATTTGCGCCATGTCACAGGGCTGGCCGCCGAAGTGGACGGGCACCACAATCTTGGGCAGGCGACCATCACGCTCGGCATCGGCCAATCGTGCAGCCAAGTCAGCAGCACACATATTGCCGGTGCGCGGGTCAATGTCGACAAAGTCCACCTGAGCACCGCAATACAGTGCGCAATTGGCAGAGGCCACAAAGGTGATGGGCGAGGTCCACAACCAGTCGCCCGGCTCCAAGCCCAAGGCCAAGCAGGCGATGTGCAAGCCCGAGGTGGCGCTGTTGACGGCCACCGCATGAGGGACATGACAATGATTGGCCACTGCCTGCTCAAAGGCGGGCACTTGTGGCCCTTGCGTCAGAAAATCTGACCGCAACACCGACACGACCGCGTCAATGTCGGCTTGCGAGATGTCTTGGCGGCCGTAGGCAATCATGACAATCGTCTGACAACGTCAAGCGGCCACCAATTGCCGCACCGTGGCCTTGGCCAGCGGGCCCATCTGCATTCCAATCAATTGGCGCAGCTCTTCCACTGTCAAAAAGTCTGGGTTGGTGCCGCTGTTGTAAGCGAAGCCCTTGGCCACTGGAGCACCTTTCATCTTCTTGCAATACGACTCGATGGAGTGCTCGCATGCGGAATGCAAAATGGCGTAGTAACGGCCCAGTTCCACGGTGTTATAGCTGTCACTGGCCGTGATCATTTCTTCGTGAATCTTTTCGCCGGGACGCAGCCCGACGATCTTTTGCTCGCACTCGGGTGCGATCGCGGTCGCCACGTCGGTGATGCGATAGCTGGGAATCTTGGGCACAAAGATTTCTCCGCCTTGTGCGTGTTCTAGCGCCCACAACACCATCTGCACGCCTTGACTCAGCGTGATGTTGAAGCGGGTCATGTCCGGGTCAGTGATGGGCAGTACGCCCGTGTGCCGCTTGGACAAGAAGAATGGAATGACTGACCCGCGGCTGCCCATGACATTGCCGTAGCGGACCACGCTGAAACGGATGTCTTGCCAGCCTTTGATGTTGTTGGCGGCGGCAAACAACTTGTCGGAACAGAGTTTGGTGGCGCCATACAAATTCACTGGCGCGGCAGCTTTGTCGGTGGACAGTGCCACCACACGCTTCACGCCGGCATCCAAACTCGCCTCGATCACGTTTTGCGCACCGATGACATTGGTCTTGATGGCTTCAAACGGGTTGTATTCAGCAGCCGGTACTTGTTTAAGAGCGGCGCCGTGAATGACAGTATCAATACCTTGTAGGGCTCGACGCAGGCGGTTTTCATCGCGAACGTCGCCGATGAAATAGCGCAAGCCCGGGTATTTGTGCTCCGGAAACTCTTGTGCCATCTCGAACTGCTTGAGCTCATCGCGGCTAAAGATCACCAGACGCTTGATGTCGGGCTGTTGATTCAAGATGGTCTTGACAAACGCCCGGCCAAAGGAGCCGGTGCCCCCAGTGATCAGGATGGATCGGTCTTTGGACAGCATTTCAAGGTTCCTCATCACGTGCTTTTGCCCGTCAGTTCTGTCGGATTACAGACATTTGGAGGTCAAAAGTAAGTAATAACCCTTATTTATTGACGTCCGGAGTGGTTGAAAGCAATTCGGATGCCATCTGAAGTGACTTGGAATGGGTGGTTGAAGTCAGTCGGCTTGCCTCTTGCAAACAAGCAAGCGAGCGGCCAACGGGCCGTCGGAATTTCGGCTCTGCAAAGCTGGCACGCTGATTGCAGACATTCGAAGTCCAAAGACCCCGGCGGCAAATTTCCGCCACCGATCCGACATCTGAAAGGACTTGGAAAAATGTCAATCGCAGTAGAAGAACGCATCAGCCCGCAAGTCAAGGCGATGGCGGTCTTCCCCCGTGAGCTTTCCAGCATGGCTCCTTGGGAGATCCGGATCGCAATTGCCGAGTTGGTCAAAGAAAACAAGATGGATTTGGCGGTTGCGGCCTCCGAGTCCGCGCTGGCTCTCTTCCCCGACAGCCAAGATGTATTGGTCATCAGCTCTCTCTTGGCTGAGGTCAGAAGCGACTGGCCCAGAGCTGAGCAGTTGCTGATTCAGCTTTTGACGGTTCAGGGCGCAGACGCTCCGGCTGAAAGCTGGTTGCATTTAGTCCGTACGCTGAAGTGCCAGAACAAGACCGAAGACATGGCCTTGGTCATAGATCACATCCTGAATTGCTTTTCTTCCGACGCGCTAGTCGCCGTCGAACGAGACACTTTGCTCGCGCTGCGGGCGGAATCCACCACCAACGCCTGAAAGAAGCAGGCCGAATCAACGCCTAGCGGCAAGAGCTTGCCGCCTGAAACAAGGAGTTCACCGTGAGCGTTATCAATACCAACGTCAAATCGCTGATCACCCAAGCCGCCTTGGAGCGCAATGCTCGAGATCTGGGTGTGGCAATGCATCGCTTGTCGACCGGCAAACGAATTAACACTGCGGCCGACGACGCAGCCGGTCTGGCCATCTCTAACAAAATGACTTCCCAGATCAAGGGCCTTGACCAGGCGGTGCGCAATGCCAACGATGCCATCTCCATGATGCAGACGGCTGAAGGTGCCACCATTGAAGTCACCAACATGCTACAGCGTATGCGTGAGCTCGCGGTGCAGGCTGCCAACGGCACGAACTCCACCGTGAACACCAGTGCGTTGCAGGCAGAGTTTTCGCAGCTGCAGGCAGAAATTTCTCGCATCTCGGACAACACTGAGTGGAACGGTATGAAGGTGATCGGTGCATCAGCCGGTACCTACAACTATCAAATTGGCGCCAACTCTGGC
>CAZCJB010000095.1:6649-8712 GCA_964498795.1 uncultured Rubrivivax sp.
GGTGACGTTCAAGGATTTGGATGGCGCGTCCATGTCTGCCGTTCAGAGCGCGGTGGCCACGGCCCTTTCGGCATCAACATCGACTGCCATCGGCGATCTCGACCGCGCGATCGCCGAAATCGACTCCTTCCGAGCTGATTTGGGTTCCAAGATGAACCGTTTGGAGTACACGGTCGATAACCTCACTAACGTGTCAATCAACACGTCTGAGTCTCGCAGTCGCATTCTTGATACCAATTACGCTCAAGAATCCTCAGAACTGTCCCGCACCCAAATCATCCAGCAGGCCGGCACGGCCGTCCTGGCGCAAGCCAACGTCGACCAGCAGTCGGTGCTGAAGCTGCTGCAGGGTTGATCACGCTCTAACTCCCTATGGACGCTTCGAAAGAAGCCGCTACACAAAGGGCCAGCCCGGAAGGGTCTGGCCCTAATTGTTGGCAGTGCGCGCACTTTGGCATCACTTACATGCCGAGCACGCCGTATACGTGCCACTACATGGGCTTTCGCACACAGATCTTGCCGGCTCTTGAGGTGCTGAGGGCCGATGGGGTGCCGTGCCGAGCTTTCAAGGCTAAGCCGGGTCGCGCCTGAACACTGTCATTGCGAGCGGCAAAGCCGCGCGGCAATCCCTTTCCTCGCTAAAGATTGCTTCAGGACCCTTGGTCCTTCGCAATGACGGCAAAAGACCCGCTGTCGAATTTCCGCCATGGCAATCCCCGGCCGGTGGGGCAAATGATGGTTTGCCGGGCGGCAAAGGTTGGCACGGGCGTTGCACACAGGGTGTCAAACCTTCGTTTCGAAGAAAGACATTTGTGATGACGCCTTCCGTCTCTCCCATGCCCATCTTGTGGCTGGATCCTCAAGCGGCCCTGTCCGATCTCGAGCGCCTCATGTTGGCTCAAGTCGGTTGGGGCGTGATGCCTGTGCGTACCTTTGATGATTTGGCTGATCAGGCCTCCACCGCCGCGGCCGTGGTGGTGCGCCTGTCGCACAACTGCGAGCGCCTGATCGAAGTACAGCGGGCGCTGCAAGAAGTCGATCAGCCACTGCCTGTGTTTTGTCGGGTGGATCGAGACGAGTTGGAGTTGGCCGTCGATGCTTCCCGTCATGGCGCGGCAGGTGTCATCTCTGCTCAGGACTGGAAGCCCCAAAGCTGGACCCGGTTGGCTGAAGTCCTCAAGTCGCCATTGCAGTCCTTGAGCAATCCAGCCGCCCCCAATCCCAGTCAGCCTCCAGTCGCCCACGTGCAGCCGATGCAGGCAGCAACCCCTGAAGACCAAGCGCCTCTCGTCCAACCCCGCAACGTCGTCTTCGTCGACCCGGCCAGCCAGCACCTGTTGGCCCTGGCACAGCGGGTCGCGCAAGCCGATGTGACCGCACTCTTGGTGGGGCCCACGGGCTCCGGCAAAGAGGTTCTGGCTCGCGTGTTGCACGAATCCTCCGCCCGTTCGCGAGCCCCATTTGTGGCGCTCAACTGTGCGGCCATGCCTGATCACCTGATTGAAGACTTGCTGTTTGGTCACGAAAAAGGTGCCTTCACGGGCGCACATCGCGACCACAAGGGTCTGTTTGAACAAGCCCAAGGCGGCACGCTCTTTCTAGATGAGATTGGCGAAATGCCCATGCACTTGCAAGCCAAGTTGCTGCGCGTGTTGCAAGAGCGCCAACTGACCCGTCTGGGCGGGCAGGGCACCATTGCACTCAATGTGCGTGTGGTGGCCGCCACCAACAAAGACCTGCGCCTGGCGATTGCGGCCAAAGAGTTTCGCGAAGACCTCTACTACCGCATCGCCACCTTCAAGATGCAGTTGCTGCCACTTGAAAAGCGCCCCGGCGACATCATTCCCTTGGCCTTGCAATGTTTGTCGCAGCACGGCCCCAAAGGCATCTATTGGCAATTGCATCCGCATACCCAAGCGATGCTCTTGCAATACCCCTGGCCCGGCAATGTTCGCGAGCTGGAAAACGTCATGCGGCGCGCGATGGTGCTGTGCGTTGACGGGTTGGTGATGCCCCAACATTTGATGTTTGATGACTGGGCCGCTGTGGCTGATCTGAGTCAT
>CAZCJB010000095.1:8722-10220 GCA_964498795.1 uncultured Rubrivivax sp.
CCGCCGCGGGGTGACCGGGCAGCACCTCGTTGATGATCTGAGTCATGCGCAGCCTCCCACCGACACCACGGTGATGTCTCAGCCTGCGCTGCCTCAAACAGTGAGCCCGACGGCGGTGGCCCCTTCGATACCTACGATGCCCACGATGGCCGCAATGGCCCCAATGGCCCCGTTGCCCGCCATGCCCGTCATGCCCGTCATGCAAGGTCCCCTGGCGGAAACCCCGGCGCCTACTGATCTACACCGCGCCGTCCGCATGAACGAACATCAACTGATCATGGCCACCATCGCCGCATCACCCAGCCGGCAAGAGGCGGCCAAGCGCCTGGGCATCAGCCCGCGCACCTTGAGATACAAGCTCGCACAAATGCGCGAAATGGGCTTGCCCATGAGCGCTGCCGAATCCATGGGCGTCATCGCCCAGGCCGCCTGACGCAAAGAGGACATTCAAGATGATTGAACGAGCCACCTCGCCTGCGTCCATTCAGGCCATGCTGCAAACGCTTCGGGCCTATCAGGCTGAAGCCTCCCACAATTTAGAAACACCGGCCGGCATCGGTGGTGCGACAGGCTTGCCCGGCGCCGCCGACCAGACGGCACCCGTCGGTAAAGCCGGCGGCTTTGGTCAGCTGGTGAGCGCCGCGATCGGTCAGGTCAATGACCTGCAATTGCAAGCTCGCGGCATGCAAGACGCCTATGACCGCGGTGAACCCATTGCCTTGACCGAGGTGGTCATGGGCATGCAGAAATCGTCCCTTGCCTTCGAGGCCACCTTGCAGGTGCGCAACAAAGTGCTCAAGGCTTATGAGGACATCCTGAACATGCCGGTGTGACCATGAGGCACATCACGCATCGTGCAGGACCAATGATCGGAGATCGCTGATATGGCCACCGCCACCATGAATTCAGGCGCTGCTGCAGGCACCGCAGCTCCCGGCACGGGCGCCGCACCGGCTTCCACCAGCACCGCGCTGGCCACCACCGGGGCCGCTACCGGTGCGGAGGCGCCTCCTGCCGCGTCCACCTCCACCGCCCTCGTGGGCTTGCGCACGTTCAGCGTGCCCGAAACACTGCGCAATGTGCTCATTCAACCCACCGTCCGGCGCTCTTTGCCCTATGTGGCCGTGGCGATCACGCTGATCATCTTTGCCATGGTCTATGCCTGGATGGAGGCCACGCCTTATCGCCCAGTGATGCCGGGCTTGCAAGAGGCCGATCAACAGGCGGCCTATGAGGCCCTGCGTGGCGCTGATTTCAAGCCCAAGATCGATGCACAAACCGGTCAACTCACCGTGCCCAGTGCCCGCTATCACGAGGCGCGAATCTTTTTGGCGTCGCAAGGTTTGCCCAAGGCGGGTGTCACGGGCCTGGATGCATTGAAAGATCAATCGTCCATGACCACCAGCCAGTTCATGGAACAGGTGAAGGTCAACGCCGCGATGGAGCAAGAGCTCGCGCGCACCATCATGCAAATTGGCACGGTGCAAAGTGCCCGTGT
>CAZCJB010000096.1:0-1733 GCA_964498795.1 uncultured Rubrivivax sp.
CGCACGGCGGTGGCGCGTTCTCGGGCAAGGACCCCTCCAAGGTAGACCGCTCGGCCGCGTATGCCGCGCGCTACGTCGCCAAGAACGTGGTCGCTGCGGGTCTGGCCAAGCAGTGCCAAATTCAGGTGGCCTACGCCATTGGGGTGGCTCGCCCCATGAACGTCACGGTCTACACCGAGGGCACGGGCGTCATCCCTGACGACAAGATTGCAGCCCTCATCAATCAGCACTTCGATCTGCGTCCCAAGGGCATCATCCAAATGCTGGACCTGTTGCGCCCCATTTACTCCAAGACGGCGGCTTACGGCCACTTCGGCCGAGAAGAACCCGAGTTCACGTGGGAGAGAACGGACAAAGCAGCTGCGCTGCGCGCGGCTGCAGGCCTGTAAGGCCTCGGGCGTAGCCCGGTTTGTCCGTTCTCGGGCTGCACTCATATCGCGACAGCGATGTGAGTGCGGACCAGAGACGTAGGCGTCGCTGCACTCATATCGCGACAGCGATGTGAGTGCGGACCAGAGACGTAGGCGTCGCTGCACTCATATCGCGACAGCGATGTGAGTGCGGGCGCGAGTACAGTGCATCCATGATCCCCCGCACCGGCCCCGACACACTTCTCTACACCGACCCGGCACACCCACACACGCCGTTGACGGTCTACACCTACCGGCCTGCGGCCTACCAGCCTCATGACCGGGTCGTGGTGGTCCACCACGGCATGATGCGCAATGGTGACGAGTACCGCGACTCTTGGATCGAAGCCGCTGAAGCCCACCGCTTGCTCATCGTGGCACCCACATTTGGCGCTGACGCGTTCCCCGAACCCGAGAACTACAACAACGGCAAAGTCTTGGCTGCGGATGGATCGGTCACGCCTCGTGAACAGTGGCTGTATGCGATCCCCTCAAGAGTGCTGCAGACACTTCGCAAGCATGGCGTCACGCAGCGTAAATCGGCATATTTGTTCGGCCACTCCGCAGGCGGTCAATTTGCCCATCGGCTGGTGGCCACGCAAGGGTCGGATGCGTGGGAACGGGTGTCGGTCGGCAACCCGGGCTGGTACACGCTGCCCACCCTGGATCGACCCTTTCCCGAAGGCCTGGGTGGCTTGGGATTGAGCGAGGCCGACGTTCACCGCTGGTTGGCAGTGCCGATGTGCATCCTCGCCGGAGACCGCGACACCGACCCCTCGGATCCCAGCCTGCCGAGGGAGCCTGCGGCTCAGGCTCAAGGCCCCACCCGCTTTGCGCGAGCACATTACTTCTTCGAATTCGCACAGACTCAGGCCACGAAGCTCGGTGTGCCCTGCCATTGGTCGTTGGTGCCGGTGCACCAGGTCGGCCACGATGGCTTCGCCATGGGTCGCGCAGCGGCCGGCCGTTGGTTTGCCGGCGAGATCAAGCGTCCGTGACGAGATCCTCGCGGCGCATCAACACGCCCGAAGCGACCAGCTCCTCCACAAAGCCGGCGCACCAGGCCTGGACACGGTGCCCCCGAGTCTGCCCGTATCGCTCCCACAGCAGGGTCAAGAAGGGTGTGGTCGCCGCCCACTCGATCAAGTCGTCAAACCGTTGTGCCTGCACTTCCATGACGTGGTACTTGATCAATACCTTCACCGCGTGGCGGGCGTGGCGCTCCGGGTTCTGTTGAAAACCCGAGAGACGAGACCGCGCTCGCGCCAAGGCGCCCTCCACATCGACGAAGGGGGCGCCGTGACCCGGCACCACCACCTTCAC
>CAZCJB010000096.1:1833-10136 GCA_964498795.1 uncultured Rubrivivax sp.
CTTCCTGCAGGCGTCGATTGCCGCCGCAATGGTCAGAGTGCAAATGGGTGTTCACCACCCGAGACAGACGTTGCCCTTGCAGGGCGCGGTGCACCAACGCCACGGTTTGTTCCGCGTGGTTGACATGGCCGGTATCGACCAACACCGCACCGTCCTCCCCCGGCGCGGGGTGTATGAGGATGTTGTTGGATGACAGCCAACCGCGCTCCAGCACGGTCAGGCCATGCAGCGCCGGGTGGGTGAGGAGGGCGGAGTCACCGTTCATCGCAGCCGCATTGTCGTTCAAGGTCAGCAAAACATCCCTCCATGGGGGCCGATCGCATGGCAACATCGTGTCCATGACCTGCACCTTGGAGACTTTGCGAACCTACGCGGTGTCGCGATCGCTGTTCACCCCGACGACGCTGGCCCGTGCAATGGATCGGCTCGGCTTTGTGCAGGCCGATCCCATCCGAGCCCCCGCGCGCGCTCAAGACCTCACCTTGCGGCATCGGGTCAAGAACTACCGAGCAGGCGATCTGGAGCGCCGCTATCCCCGCTTGCGCATTGAGGAAGATTTTTTCGTCAATTACGGTTTCCTGCCTCGGCACATCCACGCGCTGATGCACCCACGCTCCGGCACACGTCCTTGGCCGCAGTCGCGATGGGTTCAAGCCCAGGAAGTGCTGGCCTTTGTCCGGGAGCGAGGGGTGGTGCATCCCAAGGATGTGGAGGCGCAATTCCAACACGGCAAATCGCGCAACTGGTTTGGAGGCACGTCCAATGCCAGCACGCAATTGCTCGACGGCATGCATTACCGAGGACTGCTGCGCATTGCGGGCCGCCGAGGTGGGATTCGGCTTTACGCCGCCTTCGACCCCGATCCCTGCCCCGTGGAGCCCGCGCAAGCCCTGGATACGTTGGTGGACGTGGTGGTGCGCAAATATGCGCCTTTGCCTCAGCCCACCTTGTCACAGCTGGTAATGCGACTGCAATATGCCGCCCCTCAATGGGCGCACGATCGCAAAGCAGCGCTCCAACGGGCCTACGGACGATTGGCCAGAGCCTCGGTGTCGGGCACGGTGTGGTGGTGGCCGGCACACGAAAATCCCGCTCGGGCGCAGGAGGCGGACGACGACCAAGTCCGCCTGCTGGCCCCGTTCGATCCGGTGGTATGGGACCGCCGCCGTTTTGAGCACTTCTGGGGCTGGGCCTACCGATTCGAGGCCTACACGCCACCACTGAAGCGCGTGCGTGGGTATTACGCATTGCCACTGCTGTGGCGCGATCAGGTGATCGGCTGGGGCAATGTCAGCACCCGACAGGGCCACCTCGAAGCCGACCTCGGTTACGTGGCAGGACATCGACCTCGAAGCGCCGCGTTCCGCCGCGGACTGGACGCGGAGCTGGAGCGCCTTCGCGAGTTCTTGCAGCCTGCGTGACGGGGGGGGATTGCGCCTCAAGCGCGTCGCGCTTGCAGCAGTCGTTCAGCCACCTGCGCAAATCCGCGTCCACGCGCCAACGAAGTGATGTATCGCGGCCAGGTGTGCAAGGGGCCGGCGAAGTCCATCAGGTTGGCCACCCCCACGCTCCACGCAAAATGCCCAAACATGAGTTGATCGTTGGTGGAGTCGCCCACGTAGATCCAACGCTCGCGCTGTGAGTCCAGCGATACCCCCAACACCGCCTGAACGATCCAGCGTGCACCGCTGAGTTTGGTGTGGTCGCCAAACCAGCCGTTGATGTGAATGGAGCTGACCGTGGCATTCATGCCTTCGGACTGCATGAGGGCCACCACCTGCTCGATCGCCCGTTCATCCAGGTGAGCGAACTCGCTGTGATCCACCGCGATGTCGGTGACACGGCCTGCGCTGTCCCGGGCCAAGGTGGCACCGGGCACTTCTCGCAGGATTTTCTGGGCCACCGCGCGCAGTCGCTGGGCGTTGCGCTCACGGGTGAGCGCGTCTTGGACATAGTCAATGTGCAGCTGGGGCGACGCCCCGCCTCCGTACCTGCGCAAGGAGACCGCACCGTTTTCAGCGACGATGGCCGTGAGCGGCCAGTCCCGCGCGAACGGCTCGCTCCAGCCCTGAGGACGTCCGGTGATGGCGATCACGGGCACGCCTGCCTGGGCCAATTGCGCCAACGCAGCCAGCGCCGACGCTTCGATCTGCCCTTGGGCCGTGAGGGTGTCATCGATGTCGGTCATCACGCCAACCACTTGTGAAAGCGCCTGCAAAGAGGCGTGGTTCCAGGGCAACACTTGCGCGGGGAGAGGTGGCGTGTTCATGCCCCGAAGTCTGTCACAAGCCGGCCTGGTCCCTGGGCAAACCCTGAGAACCAGGTACAATTCGCAGTTCCGAGGAGCGTTGCAACTCTGGCATTCCGGTGCGCAGAGCCAGGCTCGGACTTTGATGCAACCGCGCTCACCCGCACGATATTCGGCCAGGGTGAGTAAAGCCTCCTCGTTGCATGGCGTGCGGGTTCCCTTGTTTTTAAGGAGCCTTTTGTATGAACGCCATCCTCAAACCCCTGCACACCGACGATTACGCCGTGGCCGACCTGTCGCTCGCCGACTGGGGTCGCAAGGAACTCAAGATTGCCGAGACCGAGATGCCCGGTCTCATGGCCATCCGCGAAGAGTTTGCGCCCAAGCAGCCCCTGAAAGGCGCCCGCATCACGGGCAGCCTGCACATGACCATCCAGACCGGCGTGCTCATTGAGACCTTGCAGGCCCTGGGCGCTCAAGTGCGCTGGGCCTCTTGCAACATCTTCAGCACCCAAGATCATGCGGCAGCGGCCCTGGTGGTCAAGGGTACGCCCGTGTTCGCCTACAAAGGTGAAACGCTCACCGACTATTGGGATTACACCCACCGCATTTTCGACTTCGGTCCTGCAGGCACCGAGGGTGAAGGCCCCAACATGATCCTGGACGACGGTGGCGATGCGACGCTGCTGATGCACCTGGGCAAGAAGGCCGAGAAGGACCCCTCCGTCCTCAACAACCCCACCAGCGAGGAAGAGACCTGCCTGTACGCGGCCATCAAGGCCAAGCTGGCGCAAGACCCCACCTGGTACAGCCGCAAGAGCGCACAGATCATCGGCGTGACCGAGGAAACCACCACGGGCGTGCACCGCCTGAAAGAAATGTCGGCCAAGGGGACCTTGATGTTCCGGGCCATCAACGTGAACGACTCGGTCACCAAGAGCAAGTTCGACAATCTGTATGGTTGCCGCGAGAGCCTGGTGGACGCCATCAAGCGCGCCACCGATGTGATGGTGGCAGGCAAGGTGGCCGTGGTGGCCGGCTACGGTGATGTGGGCAAGGGCAGTGCCCAGGCGCTGCGCGCGCTGTCAGCCCAGGTCTGGGTGACCGAGATCGATCCCATCAACGCCCTGCAAGCTGCGATGGAAGGCTACAAAGTCGTGACCATGGAATACGCGGCCGACAAGGCCGACATCTTTGTCACCGCCACGGGCAACAAGAACGTCATCAACTACGCACATATGGCCGCCATGAAGGATCAGGCCATCGTCTGCAATATCGGCCACTTCGACAACGAGATCGACGTTGCCTCACTCGAAAAGTGTCAGTGGGACGAGATCAAGCCCCAGGTCGACCACGTGGTCTTCCCCAATGGAAAGAAGATCATCTTGCTGGCCAAGGGCCGCTTGGTGAATCTGGGCTGCGCCACGGGACACCCCAGCTTTGTGATGAGCTCCAGCTTCGCCAATCAGACCATTGCACAAATTGAGCTCTTCACCCACAGCGACTTCTACGAAGTGGGCAAGGTCTATGTGCTGCCCAAGCACTTGGACGAAAAAGTGGCTCGTCTGCACCTGAAGAAGGTGGGCGCCATGCTGAGTGAGTTGACCGAGGAGCAAGCCGCCTACATCGGCGTGCCCCAGCAAGGGCCCTACAAGCCTGACACCTACCGGTATTGACCTGTCACGCAGCAAGGAGCAAGCCATGAGCGCCGTCTCCCAGGCGGTGCCGGTCAGCTTCGAGTTCTTTCCGCCGAACACGCCGGCCGGCAGCGACAAGCTGCTGGCCGTGGTGAAAGATCTCGCAGCGGTCGGCCCGCAATTTTTCAGCGTCACCTATGGCGCAGGGGGTTCTACGCGTGAAAAGACGCTGAGCACCGTCAAGGACATCGCGGGCCTGGGCTTCGAAGCCGCCCCTCACTTGTCGTGTGTGGGCTCAACGGCCGATGTTGTTCGAGAGATTTTGGCCACTTACCGGTCACAAGGGATCCGTCGCCTGGTGGCGCTGCGGGGCGACTTGCCCAGTGGCACCGCCACGCACGGAGACTTCCGGTATGCCAGCGAACTGGTGTCCTTCATCCGTCGCGAACAAGGCTCGGATTGGCACATCGAGGTGGCGGCTTACCCCGAGTACCACCCTCAGCAGCGTTATGCCAGTCGTGACATCCAGCACTTTGCGGCCAAGATGAAGGCCGGCGCCAATTCGGCCATCACGCAGTTCTTCTTCAACCCCGACGCCTACTTTCACTTCGTAGAGCAGGCCCGTGCCTTGGGCGTGACAGGGCCCGTCGTGCCCGGGATCATGCCGATCCATAACTTCTCGCGCATTGCCAACTTCGCACTCAGAGACGGCATCGACATCCCTCGTTGGATCGCTCTGAAGATGGAAGGCTATTTGGATGACGCCGAGTCCATTCGCGCTTTCGGTCTGGATGTGGTGACCAAGATGTGTGAGCGTCTGATCGCTTGGGGGGTGCCGGGCCTGCACTTCTACACGCTGAATCAGTCGACCTTGTCTTTGGAGATTTGTCGCCGGCTGGGGGCGACAGCCGCCTGAGCCACGCCCCTTAACGTGGCTCGAGCGGCCATACCACGCCGTCTTCGGTCAAGATGACATCCAAAGGGATGTCGGTGGGGTCGGCTTGCAGCCAGGGCACGTAGCCGTGACTGTAGGCCAATCCGACCGTGAAAGGTCGGGGCTGCAACTGCGCCAAGGTGCGGTCGAAAAAGCCGCCTCCATACCCCAGGCGCACGCCCCGGTCTCCATACCCGACACACGGCACGAGCAGCAGCGTAGGCTCCAAGGTGGTGGTGTCCTTGGGTTTGGGAATGCCGTAGGCGTCGGCCTCCATTTCGCATCCCGGATGCCAGACGTGAAATCGCAGCTGATGGGAATCGCGATGGACCACGGGCAGGCCGATCTGGCGTTTGTCATCGGCCTCGCTCCATCGATACAAGGCCGGCAAGGTGTCGAACTCACCCTTGATGGCCCAATAGGTGCCCACGTGCGTGTCTCGACGCGGCGCCAACCAGACCCGCAAGACTTCCTGCAGCTGCATGGCCCTCTCGTGTCGGTCCAACAGGGTTTGCCGTTCGGCCAAGAGTTGTCGCCGCAGCGACGCCTTGTCGAGCGATGGTGTCCATGAGGGCCTTGAAGAGGGAGTGGTCATGACGCCTCACATCATGCCGCAATCTGGCGCATGCGCTAAATTCCATGTCATGACGTCGTGCAAGCGCTTTTTCGGTCTCATAAGAGGCATGGTTGCGGTGGGTCTGGGGCTGGCTTTGCATGGGGCCAGTGGCCCTGTGGGTGCGGCCCCAGCGGCGAGCACCAAATCTCAAGACCCCATCGTGGAGGCCCGCGAAGCGCTGCGACTGGGCGACAAATTGAAATTGGCTGCCCTTCGCCAAAGCGTCCTGGCCAGCGCGCACCCGTTGGCATCTTGGGTGGATTACTGGGAGCTCAGCAACCGCTTGGGCACCGCTCAGGGCCCAGAGGTCGAAGCGTTTTACGAGCGGTGGCCGCGCAGCTACGTCGAAGACCGTCTGCGCAATGATTGGCTGCTGGAGCTTGGTCGGCGTCGGGACTGGACAGCCTTCAATAAGGACCTGCCCCGCTTCAAGATGAGAGACGACCGCGAGGTCACGTGCTACGGCCTGTGGGCCCAGCACCTGGCCGGGCAGGATGTCCGCGAGGTCGCGCGAGAGGCCTGGTGGGCGCAACGCGACAGCGATGAAGGCTGCCACCAGATGGCGCTCGCCCTTTTTGGGGCCAAGCGGCTCACGGCCTCCGAGGTCTGGCGCAAAGTGCACCTGAGTACGGAATGGAACCGCCCTCGTGCCGCACGGGCAGCGGCCAGCCTTTTAGGGTCCCAGGAAGAAAAGGCCGTGGCCCTGGCCTGGGACAAGCCGCTGCAGGTGCTCGGCCGCAAATCCGCCCTGTCTGTAGAGACCGCAAGACAGGTCACGCTCGTCGCGCTGACGCGTCTGGCCGCCACTGACCCGCAGGCCGCCGCGCAGCGGCTGACACAGCCCACGTTCACTTCGTGGCCAGCCGCGCTCAAGGCAGGTGCCTGGGCTGCCGTGGCCAAACAATCCGCGCTCAAACTGCTGCCGGAGGCATCGCAGGCCTACCAAAAGGCCTGGTCCTTGCAGCTCCAGGCCACCCCGCCTTGGGCCTGGACCGATGACACCCTGGCCTGGCAGGCCCGCGCGGCACTGCGCAACGAAGCCTTGGGCGCAGAGCGATGGGGCGTCGTCTTGCAATCGATCGACGCCATGTCGGCCAATGAGCAGAAAGACGCCACTTGGATGTACTGGAAGGCGCGCGCCTTGCTGGCACGGGCCGCCGATGGCCCCCCGGGAGAAGCCACGCGCGGCATGGCGCGTCATCTGCTGCAAAGCATATCTTCGCCCTTGTCGTTCTACGGCAAACTGGCCATTGAAGAATTGGGCTCGCGAATCGTGTGGCCTTCAGCTCCTGCGCCATTGTCCGCGGCCGAGCGACAAGCGGCCCAGGAACACCCGGGGCTGTCACGGGCGTTGCTGCTGGTGTCCCTGGGTTTGCGCCAAGAGGGAGTGCGAGAGTGGAACTTCTCCCTGCGTGGCATGAGCGATCGCGAGCTGCTGGCCGCAGCGCAACTGGCTTGTGACCGGCAAGTTTGGGATCGATGCATCAATTCCAGCGATCGCACCCGGCACGAGGTGGACTTGAACCAGCGCTTCCCCATGCCTTATCGCGAGGAGGTGCAGCGGGTGGCCCAAGAAGCGGGGCTGGATCCGGCCACCTTGTATGGGCTGATCCGGCAAGAGTCTCGTTTTGTCGTCGACGCACGCTCCCATGTCGGGGCGGCAGGGCTGATGCAAGTCATGCCAGCCACCGCACGCTGGACCGCGCGAAAAATCGGCTTGGCCTGGAAGCCTGAGATGATCGGGGACCGAGAGACCAATTTGAAAATCGGCGCCACGTATTTGAAGTGGGTGTTGGAAGATTTTGGTGGATCGGTCGCCATGGCAGCCGCCGCTTACAACGCGGGCCCAGGACGGCCACGAAAATGGCGCGAAGGCCCGGAGATGGACGCTGCCATCTGGGCCGAAAACATCCCGTTCAACGAAACGCGCGACTACGTGAAGAAGGTGTTGTCCAACGCGACGGTGTACGCGGCCTTGTTGAAGCAAGAAGGCATGCCTTCACTGCGGCAGCGTTTGGGCGCTTCCATTGGTCCACGCGACAGCAAGGCGCCTCCCATCCAACAAGATCTGCCATGAGCGAACCACGTCAAATTGTCATCCTCGGAGGCTCCGGGTTTGTGGGCCGATCGGTGTGCGCACAGCTCTCCAAGCTTCCCGGCGCACCCACGATCATCGTGCCCACCCGTCGGCTGAGTCAGGCTCAAGCCTTGCTCACCCTGCCTCGTGTGCGCTGCGTGCAGGCCAACATTTTCCAAGCCGAGGCATTGGAGCGTTGTTTGGCCGGTGCCGATGCAGTGGTGCACCTCGTGGCCATCTTGCACGGATCGCCCAGTGAGTTTGAACGGGTGCATGTCGATCTGGTGAGGCAGCTGGTCCAGGCCTGTCAGCGACAAGGCGTGCGCCGCGTGGTGCATGTCAGCGCGCTGGGCGTTGGGCCCCAGGCGCCCTCGAATTACCTGCGCACAAAGCACCAAGGGGAGGAGGTGCTGCATCAAAGCGGACTCGATGTGAGCGTGCTTCGGCCGAGCGTCATCTTCGGTGCGCAGGACCAGTTTCTCAATCTGTTCGCCCGGATGCAGGAGCTGCTTCCTCTGATCGCGCTGGCCGGCGCTGATGCCAAGTTCCAACCTGTGTGGGTAGAGGATGTGGCTGCCGCCATCGTGCAATGCTTGCTGCGACCCCGTACCATCGGTCAGACCTATGAGTGTGCAGGGCCAGACGTTCGCAACCTCGCCCAATTGATGCGCTTGGCTGGCGCTGCGCGCGGCTGCGCGCGACCCGTCGTGCCGCTGCCGCGGGCGATGGGTCGTCTGCAAGCCGCGATGCTGGAATGGGCCCCAGGAACTCCCCTGATGTCTCGTGACAAT
>CAZCJB010000097.1:0-3545 GCA_964498795.1 uncultured Rubrivivax sp.
ACTGGGAGTGGGGAGATCCTTCCAACCCGCGGGTGGTGGTGTGCGTGCACGGTTTGAGCCGTCAAGGACGCGATTTTGACGCCCTGGCCCAGGATCTTTGCGGCGACTTTCGGGTGGTCTGCCCAGACGTGGTGGGGCGAGGTCAGTCAGATTGGCTCGAAGACCCGATGGGTTACGCCGTTCCCAACTACGTGGCTGACATGGTGACCCTGCTGGCACGCTTGAATGCTCAACAAGTCGACTGGGTGGGCACGTCCATGGGCGGTCTGATTGGATTGGGTGTGGCGGGGCTCATGCGTTCTCCCTTGCGCCGTTTGATCCTGAACGATGTCGGACCCACCTTGCAGCCAGTCGCCCTGGCTCGGATCGGCACCTACCTGGGCCAGCCCGTGACTTATGCCTCATTGGATCAGGCGGCCGATGCCCTGTGGGCCATCTCGCAGGGCTTTGGTCCGCACACCCGGGAGCAATGGCTCGCACTGACCCGACCGCAGATCAAGCCCGATGGACATGGCGCGTGGATCCCGCACTACGACCCTGCGATTGCCGTGCCATTTCGCGCGATCACCACCGACCTCGTCAAGGCCGGTGAAGCCATGCTATGGCACACCTACGATGCCTTGCGCCTGCCCACCTTGCTGCTGCGCGGTGCAGAGTCAGACCTGCTGACCCGGGAGACGGCGCAAGCCATGACACAGCTCGGACCCAAGGCTCGGCTGGTGGAGTTTGCGGGGGTGGGGCATGCCCCCATGCTGGTTCAGAGCGACCAACGCACGGTGGTGCAGGAGTTCTTGCGCTCACCATGAAGTCGGCCTTTCACGAGCAGGTCGCGCCCTCGGGTATCAATCCGGCCATTGTGGCGGCCACGGGATTGTCCCAGGCGCAGGAGTCGGCCACGGAGGATCCCGGTGCCTCCAAATTGGCACAAGCACGCGCATTTTCGGAGCCGTTGCTGCGTGCGAATATGCTCGATACAGGCGAGAACGCCTGGGAGCACGCTTGTGGTGTGGCCGATATTCTTCGGCGCATTGGTGCGGGGCCGGCCACGCAAGCCGCAAGTTTTTTGGTGTATTCGGGAGATTTTCTGCAACGCCCGCAAGAGACCATTGCACGCTCCTTTGGCGATGAGGACGCCGAGTTGGTGGCCCTCACTCGCAAGCTGGTGCAGGTGCAGCGGGCCGCCCGAGAGGCAGATGTTGAACAGCAGGTTCGGCGCCACCAAACCGAACGCGTGCGCAAGATGCTGTTGGCGTTTTCTCGCGACCTGCGGGTGGTGTTGTTGAGATTGGCGTCTCGGTTGCAGACCTTGAGGTGGCATGCGGCCGCCAAAGTCGAGTGCCCGGTGACCTTGGCCCGCGAGACCTTGGATGTTTTTGCACCCCTGGCCAACCGCTTGGGGATTTGGCAGATCAAGTGGGAATTGGAAGACCTGGCCTTTCGTTTTCTGCAGCCGCAAGCCTATCGGGGCTTGGCCCAACAGTTGGATGAGACCCGCATCGAGCGCGAACAATCGGTTCGGCTGGTGGAAACGCAAGTGTCGCAAGCACTCCATGCAAGTGGCATCCAGGCGCTTGTGCAGGGACGTCCCAAGCACCTCTACAGCATCTGGAAGAAGATGCAAGGCAAGTCTTTGGAGTTGTCGCGCATTTTCGATATGCGCGCCCTTCGCGTCATCGTCAACGACGTCCCTGCTTGTTACACGGCACTGTCAGTGGTGCACAGCCATTACCCGCCCATCGTCGAAGAGTTTGACGACTACATTGCCCGACCTAAACCCAACGGATACCAGTCCTTGCACACGGTGGTGCGCACACCCGATGGTCGACCCGTCGAGATTCAAATCCGGACCACCGCGATGCATGAGCACGCCGAACATGGTGTCGCCGCGCACTGGGCCTACAAGGAGGCTGGCTCTCGCGGCTATGCCGGCATGACAGCCGACGCCCAAGCCGCCGCTCGACTGGCCCAGGCCCGCAAGGCGGTGATGCGCCAGCTGCTGGCCTGGGAAAGCGACTTGTCTCAACGCAATGAGGCCGGTCGCGACCGCAGCGCCGATGACTGCATTTATGTGTTGACCCCGCAGTCCACCGTGGTGGAACTGCCCGCGGGTGCCACCGCCGTGGACTTTGCCTATAGCTTGCACACCGAGCTTGGCCATCGCTGCCGGGGCGCCAGGGTGGATGGCGTGATGGTGCCTTTGCACACGCCTCTCAAGAATGGTCAGACCGTGGAGGTGGTGGCCGCCAAAGAGGGCGGACCGTCGCTGGATTGGCTCAATCCGGAGCTGGGCTATCTACAAAGTTCACGTGCTCGCACCAAGGTGAGAGCTTGGTTCAACGCCCAATCACAACAGCACACGATCGCTCGAGGTCGAGAGCTGGTGGAGCGGCTACTGCAGCGTGAAGGAAAGACAGCGCTCAACCTGGATGACCTGGCTGGGCGCTTGGGATTCAAGGAGGCTCAGGCGCTCTTCGAGGTCGTGGGCAAGGACGAATATTCCCTTCGCAACATTGAGCAGCTGTTGCGGCCGGAGGCATCCGGTCCTGCGGACCATGCGGGACTGGCTTTGCACCGGTCCAAAGCGGGTGACAGCGGCGTGTTGGTGGTGGGGGTGGAGTCCCTCATGACCCATTTGTCCCGTTGCTGCCGCCCAGCGCCTCCTGACGCGATTGGGGGCTTCGTCACTCGGGGCCGTGGTGTGGCCATTCATCGCCTCGATTGCACCAATTTCCGGCACATGGTGGCGCAATCGGTGAACCGCGTGATTCCGGTGGCCTGGGGGCAGACCGCGGGGCGCGAAGCGGTCTACCCGGTGGACGTTCTCATCGAGGCCTCAGACCGCCAAGGGCTGCTGCGTGATATTTCCGAAGTGTTCGCCAAGGAGCGGGTCAATGTCACGGGTGTGAACACGCAAAGCGTGAAAGTGGCGGGCTCCGCGGTGGCGAAAATGACATTCACGGTCGAAGTCACCGACGCCGCACGGCTGAGTGCGGTGCTGCGCCAGGTGGCGCAGGTCGCTGGCGTCCACCGAGCCAAGCGGCGTTAGCGCTTCGGGTCCGGTTCGGGTGAGATTGGAATGCCTGGGCTATAATCTGAGGCTTGACCTTAGGCGCGTAGCTCAGCTGGTTAGAGCACCACCTTGACATGGTGGGGGTCGTTGGTTCGAGTCCAATCGCGCCTACCAATTCGTCGCCGTCCTTGTCGGCGGTACAGGCAATGTCAGAGCTTTTAGAATCTGCGCATTGCTTCCCGATGGAGGAGACGCCATGCCCAGATCGCGCCGTAGCAACGACGCTGCGTCCACGAAGGTGGACGAGGCCACGGAGGCAGGTGTTCGGGTCCTCAAGAAGTACCCCAATCGCCGTCTGTATGACACGCAATCTAGCAGCTACATCACTTTGACGGATGTCAAGCAGATGGTGCTGGCCAACGAGGCCTTCGAAGTGCGTGATGCCCGAACAGGCGAAGATCTCACGCGCAGCATCCTCTTGCAAATCATCTTGGAAGAGGAGACGGGAGGCGTTCCCATTTTTTCCACCCCCATG
>CAZCJB010000097.1:3555-10023 GCA_964498795.1 uncultured Rubrivivax sp.
CCAATTGATCCGCTTCTACGGGCATGCGATGCAAGGCTTGATGGGCAGTTTCTTGGAGAAGAACCTCCAAAACTTTATCGAGTTGCAAACGCGTTTGGCGCAAACGGGCGGCGCTCAGGGGCTCTACGATCCTGCCAAATTTTCTCCGGAGGCCTGGACGCAGTTTCTCGGAGGTCAATCGCCATTCACCCAGAATTTCATGTCCGGTTATTTGGAGCAGTCCAGCGCGTTGGTGGCTCAGATGCAGGAACAAATGGCCAAGAATGCCAACGCCTTGTTCCCAGGGATGCCTGGATTTCCCGCAGCAGGTAAGTCTTGATGGTCGGTGAGGGGGTCACGACCGCAGAGTCCAAGCAGGCGGTTCCCACGGTGGGGTTTGTATCCTTGGGTTGTCCCAAGGCGTTGACGGACTCCGAGCTCATCCTGACGCAGCTGAGTGCGGAAGGTTACAAGACCTCTAAGAGCTATGCAGGTGCCGACCTGGTCATCGTGAACACCTGCGGCTTCATCGATGACGCCGTTCAAGAGAGCTTGGACACCATCGGGCAGGCATTGGCCGAGAACGGTAAGGTCATCGTCACCGGGTGCCTGGGCGCCAAGACGGGCGCTGATGGGGAGTCGGTCGTGCGTTCAGTGCATCCCAAGGTGCTGGCAGTCACGGGTCCTCACGCCACTCAAGAAGTGATGCAGGCGGTTCATGAGTACCTGCCCAAGCCCCATGATCCTTTCGTCGATTTGGTGCCGGAGGTGCGCGATCAGTTCCGTGGTTCTGCCGGCATCAAGCTCACGCCCAAGCACTATGCCTATTTGAAGATCAGCGAAGGCTGCAACCACCGATGCACCTTTTGCATCATCCCCAGCCTGCGCGGTGATTTGGTGTCCCGCCCGGTGGGGGAGGTGCTCAACGAGGCGAGGGCGTTGTTGGAGTCGGGCGTCAAGGAACTGTTGATCATCAGCCAAGACACCAGCGCTTATGGCGTCGATGTGAAGTACCGCACCGGCTTTTGGGATGGGAAACCTGTCAAGACTCGCTTTGCTGATTTGTGCGAGCACTTGGGGCAGTTGGCGCAACCCTATGGGGCTTGGGTTCGATTGCATTACGTCTACCCGTATCCTCATGTGGACGACGTGCTCCCCTTGATGGCCGAAGGACTGGTGTTGCCCTATTTGGATGTGCCGTTTCAGCACGCGCACCCGGACGTTTTGCGACGCATGAAACGCCCCGCCAGTGCGGAGCGCAACCTTGAGCGTTTGCAGACTTGGCGAGCCCGATGCCCTGAGTTGGTCGTGCGCTCGACCTTCATTGCGGGGTTCCCCGGTGAGACCGAAGACGAGTTCGAATCCCTGCTCGACTTCATGCGCCTGGCCCAGATCGACCGTGCAGGCTGCTTCGCCTACTCGCCTGTGTCGAGCTCGGCTGCCGATGAACTTTCGGGGGCCTTGCCTGATGCCGTCCGGCACGAGCGTCAGGCGCGCTTCATGGCGGTGGCCGAAGAGGTGTCGGTGGCCAAGTTATCGAGGCGGGTGGGTGCGCGACTGCAGGTGCTGGTGGATTCTGCCCCGGCGCTCGGCCGAAAAGGGGGGGTGGGTCGCAGTTATGCGGATGCGCCAGAAATTGACGGTGTGGTGCGCCTGTTGCCGCCGCAAAAAATTTCGATTTCCGTGAAGGCTGGAGAGTTTTCCTTTGCGCGTGTGGTCGGTGTCGAGGGACACGACCTCGTCGCCGCGCCGATATGAACCCGACCCGGTGGGAATTTTGAAGCAGGAGTGATGGTTGTGAAAGATTTGATGACTGACCTGATTCACCACCCGTATCAACCGCCCGAAGGTTTTGAGGCTTTCCCTCCGGCTGTCTACAAAGCTTCCACGGTCATGTTCAAAGATACGGCTGCGTTGCGCAGACGCTCTCCCTTGAATCGGGGTGGCTATACCTACGGATTGCACGGTACGCCCACGTCGTACACCTTGGAAGAGCGCATCGCCAGCTTGGAAGGCGGTACCTACTGCGTGCTGGCTCCCAGTGGGCTGGCGGCCATCACCATCGTGAATTTGGGGATTTTGAAGGCTGGCGACGAAGTGCTGTTGCCACAAAACGTGTACGGTCCCTCCAAAGAACAGGCCAAGGCCATGTTGGCCGACTGGGGCATCACACATCAGCTGTACGACCCCATGGATGTGGCCTCGCTCAAGGCGACTATTGGCCCCAAGACCCGGCTGGTATGGGTCGAGGCTCCGGGTTCGGTGACCATGGAATTTCCCGACCTTCGGGCCCTCGTGCAGGTGGCGAAAGCCGCTGGGGTGTTATGTGCGTTGGACAATACCTGGGGCGCTGGACTGGCTTTTTCAGCGTTCGACATGGGCGTGGACATCAGCATGCACGCGCTTACCAAATACCCCTCCGGTGGGGCCGACGTCTTGATGGGTTCCGTGGTCACGCGCGATGAGCACCTCTACCACCTTCTTCATCGGGTCCATGGTGCGTTGGGCATTGGCGTGGCGGCCAACGACATTGAGTTTGTCTTGCGCGCGCTGCCCTCGCTGCGCATTCGATACGATGCGCACGATCAGACGGCCCGTGCCTTGGCCACCTGGTTGAAAGACCAACCCGAAGTCACCCAGGTGCTGCACCCCGCAGTGCCAGGTTCGCCTGGTCATGACCACTGGAAGCGCCACTGCACGGCGGCCGCAGGCTTGTTTTCGGTGATGTTTGACCCTCGATTTTCGGCAGCCCAGGTGCATGCCTTTGTGGACGCGTTGAAAATCTTCAAGATTGGCTTTTCCTGGGGCGGGCCCATGAGCTTGGCTGTCCCCTACGATTTGGATGCCATGCGCAGTGGGCGGGCGCGCCTGCCTGGCCACCTGGTACGGTTTTCCATCGGCCTGGAGTCGTTGGAGGCCTTGCGACAGGATATAGAGACCGGATTGAGGGCGGTCTTTAGACCCTGATGGCGTCGGTCACTGCGCCGATGACACCTTGTGGCGCATGAGGCGCTGTTTTTCCCGATTCCAATCGCGCTCCTTTTCGGCATGGCGTTTGTCATGCTGGGCTTTGCCCTTGGCCAAAGCCACTTCGACCTTCACGCGTCCGCCTTTGTAGTGCAGGTTCAAAGGCACCAAGGTGAATCCCTTTTGTTCCACCTTGCCAATGAGTCGGCGGATCTGGTCTCGGTGCATCAGGAGCTTGCGGGTTCGGTCGGCCTGGGGGTTGACGTGGGTGGACGCTGCCCGCAAGGGATCGATGCGGCAGCCGATCAAAAAAAGTTCGCCCTGGCGAATCAACACATAGCCATCGGTGAGTTGCACCTGGCCCGAGCGGACGGCTTTCACCTCCCAACCCTCGAGGACGATGCCCGCCTCGAACTGTTCGTCGATGTGGTATTCGAACCTGGCGCGCCGATTTTCTGCAATATGGGCCATATGGGTGATGCCTACAATAGCGGCATTGTATGAAGCAGGTCAACAAGTCGGTGTTGCTGTGGTACTCGCCTCGCGAGATGTATGACCTCGTCACCGATGTGCCGCGCTACCCTCAATTTTTGCCCTGGTGTGACCGTGCGGAGATATTGGCCACGCATGACGACGGCGTGACAGCACGATTGGGATTGTCCTTTGCGGGATTGCGTCACGCATTCACCACTCGAAACCGGCATGTATTGAACCACACGGTGCAGATGCAGTTGGTGGAAGGTCCTTTTTCCACATTAGAAGGTACGTGGCAGTTCATGCCTTTGGGGGAGCCGGTGGGAGAGGGCGGACGTCAAGCCTGCAAAATCATCTTGGACCTGCGCTATGCCTTTGCAGGACGAGCGCTCGATGCTGTCCTCAGCCCCGTCTTCGACCGGGTGGCCCACACGCTCATCGATGCCTTTGTGGCGCGGGCCGAAGTGGTTTACGGACCGCGATGATTCGGGTGGAGGTGGTCTTCAGTCCCGCGGCAGGCCAAGTGGACCGCGTCGAATTGGACTTGCCCGACGGGGCGTTGCTCAGCCAGGCGTTGGAGGCCACGGGTTGGGCAAACCAATATGGCTGGGAGTTGGCCGAGCTCTGCGTCGGCATTTGGGGGCGAAAGCAAGCTTTGAGCACGCCCTTGCGAGAGAGCGACCGGGTGGAGATCTACCGTGGGCTGCAATGCGACCCCAAGGAAGCCAGGCGCCTGAGGTTTCGCAAGCGGGGCAAAGCGACCTCTTTATAATCCGCTTTTGCGTCTGGAGCTTTTCCCATGCGCCTTCAAGGCAAAGCGCACACCTTCGACGATGTTCTGTTGGTGCCTGCGTATTCCCAGGTGTTGCCCCGCGACACCCAGTTGTCGACCCAACTGACCCGTCACATTGGTCTGAACCTGCCCCTTGTGTCCGCTGCCATGGACACGGTGACCGAAGCCCGCTTGGCCATCGCCATTGCGCAAGAGGGTGGGGTGGGCATCGTCCACAAAAACCTCACAGCCAAACAACAGGCGGCCGAGGTGGCGCGGGTCAAGCGGTATGAATCCGGCGTGCTGAGGGACCCCATCACGGTGTCGCCCGACATGTCGGTGCGCGTGGTGATGGAGTTATCGCGCCAACACGGTGTGTCTGGATTCCCGGTGGTCGAGGGTCATCGGGTGGTGGGCATTGTCACGAACCGTGACTTGCGTTTTGAGACCCGTCTGGACATTCCTGTGCGCGACATCATGACGCCGCGTGAACGTTTGGTGTTCGTCAAAGAAGGCGCCACCATAGAAGAAGGCAAAGCCTTGATGCACCGCCACCGTTTGGAGCGCGTATTGGTGGTGAGCGATGCCTTCGAATTGCGCGGGTTGATGACGGTCAAGGACATCACCAAGCAAACCGACTTTCCCAATGCAGCCCGTGACGCGCAGGGTCAGCTGCGTGTCGGGGCGGCCGTGGGTGTGGGTCCAGGCACCGAGGAGCGTGTGGAACTCTTGGTCAAAGCCGGGGTGGATGCCGTCATCGTGGACACGGCCCATGGGCACAGCCAAGGGGTGATCGAGCGGGTGCGCTGGGTCAAGCAAAACTTTCCACATGTGGATGTCGTCGGCGGCAATATCGCAACTGGGGCTGCGGCGCTGGCTCTGGTGGATGCGGGTGCCGATGCTGTCAAGGTGGGCATCGGCCCTGGATCCATTTGCACCACACGCATCGTCGCTGGCGTGGGGGTGCCGCAGATCACCGCCATCGACAATGTGTCCACGGCCCTTCGAGGCACGGGGGTGCCCCTGATTGCCGATGGAGGCATTCGCTACTCGGGCGACATTGCCAAAGCGATTGCTGCGGGGGCCAGCACGGTCATGATGGGGGGCGCCTTTGCGGGGACCGAAGAGGCGCCTGGCGAAGTCATCCTTTATCAGGGGCGCAGCTACAAGTCCTATCGGGGTATGGGTTCCATCGGCGCGATGAAGGCCGGTTCTGCCGATCGCTATTTTCAAGAAAATGATGAAAGCGCCAACCCCAATGCCGACAAGTTGGTGCCCGAAGGCATTGAAGGACGGGTCCCTTACAAGGGTTCGGTGGTGAGCATCATCTTCCAGTTTGCCGGCGGATTGCGAGCCTCCATGGGCTATTGCGGGTGCGCCACCATCGAAGAGATGCGAACCAAAGCAGAGTTTGTGGAGATCACTTCGGCGGGTATTCGTGAAAGCCACGTGCACGACGTGCAAATCACCAAGGAAGCCCCCAACTACCGGATGGAATGAGGACCTGCCGTTGATCTCTTCTGAAGTGAGCGCTGAGGGGTCATCACAGCCTGAAACGAATGACCGTCGCCAGGCGGCGATGCCGTTCATCTTGGTGGCGGTCTTGATCGACATGATCTCCATCGGCATCATCATCCCCGTCTTGCCCATGTGGGTGGGCAGCTTCACCTCCTCTCCGGCGGAGCAGGCCTTTTGGCTGGGGGTCGTGAGCTTCACGTTTGGATTTGCCAGCTTTTTTGGGGCGCCGGTTCTGGGTGCCCTGTCGGACCAATACGGTCGGCGACCCATCCTGCTGTTGGGGTTCCTGGGCTTGGCGGTCACCTTCTTCGCCACCGCGGCGGCGACTGCCATGTGGATGTTGATTGCGGTGCGTTTATTCGGTGGGGCGATGCAGTCCAATGCGGCCGTGGCTCAAGCGTACGTGGCCGACATCACCGACAAGGACAACCGTGCCAAGCGGTTTGGCATGCTGGGGGCCATGTTCGGCTTGGGCTTTATCTTGGGCCCCGCTCTGGGCGGCTTGCTGGGCAACATCGATTTGCGGCTGCCCTTCGTGGTGGCAGGTTGTATGGCCTTGATCAATTTGGCCTATGGATACCGCGTCTTGCCAGAGTCATTGCCCATCGACCGACGCCGTGAGTTTCATTGGAGGGCGGCCAACCCGTTCTCGGCGTTTGTGGCCTTGGCTTCCCACCAAGGCATTGCTGCGCTCGGGGCCGTGCTGGCGTGCGCGGGCACGGCGCAGGGTCAGTCGTACAACAGTTGGGTGCTGTTCA
>CAZCJB010000098.1:0-9965 GCA_964498795.1 uncultured Rubrivivax sp.
GGCATGACCTGCATATAGCCCCGAGCGCCAGCAGGACTGATGGCGTACTTGCGAAAACCGCTTTCCACCTCGATCAAGCCCATCACCAAAGCGGTCTCCAGTGCCGAGCGCTGGCTTTCGTACCACACGGTTTGCAAGAACTCCTCGCGGGTCTGCCGTTCAGATTTCACACGCTTCAACCGTTGACTCATCCGCTGCAGCCATTGCTCGTAGTGGCGTCGATCTTGCGCAGTGTCAAAGCTGGGGGTGGGGGGCGCCTCATCGGCCACTGCCGCCGACAGCGCGGTGCGCACAGCCGCACTCAGGGGCTCCTCCACTTGTGAGCCTGCATCAGCGCCTGGCGCCCAGGCACCGATCCACAGGGCCAGAGCACCCGAAGACCAATCCCCAAGTAAGCGGCGGCGGCCTCGCATGGCCCGGGCCTGGATGCCTTGATCAGACGGGTTGACTCAGCCGCTCGCGCACACGTGCCACGACCGAGTCAAGCGCCACACGTTCGGCCTGCGCATCGCGCCGACCCTGGAGTTCGAGTTGGCCCTCTTTGAGCCCCCGCTCGGAGACCACCACACGCACCGGCACGCCGATGAGCTCCCAGTCCGCAAACATGGCGCCTGGCCGCTCGCCGCGGTCATCCCACATCACATCCACACCCAGCGCCTGGAGTTGGTCGTGGAGCTTTTCGGCGGCCGCTCGCACCGAATCGCTGCGATCCATACCGATGGGGCAAATCACCACCTCGAAAGGCGCCATGGCCACCGGCCAAATGATGCCGCGTTCGTCATGGTTCTGTTCAATGGCGGCACCGAGCAATCGGGTGACCCCGATGCCATAACAACCCATCTCCATGAGCTGCGGTTTGCCGGTTTCGTCGAGAAAAGTGGCGTTCATGGCAGCGCTGTACTTGGTGCCGAGATAGAACACGTGCCCCACTTCGATACCTCGCTGAAGCGCCAGCACCCCTTGCCCATCGGGCGAAGGATCGCCGTCAACCACATTGCGCAAGTCGCACACCAGATCGGGCTCGGGCAGGTCTCGTCCCCAGTTCACGCCGGTGAGGTGGTGATCGAGTTGGTTGGCTCCACAGATAAAGTCGCTCATGTAGGCCACGGTGCGATCGGCCACCACTTTGACTGGCGCACGCATCTTCACGGGTCCCAAATAGCCAGGCTTGCAGCCGAAGTGCGTTTCAATTTCGGCCACGGTAGCAAAGCGGAATCCGTCTTTCAAACCTGGCACCTTGCCGGCTTTGACTTCGTTGAGGCTGTGGTCACCACGAATCAACAAGAGCCACACCGTGGTAGCCACCACTTGGCCTTGCTCATCGAGTTGGTCGGTGGCGAGCACCAAGGACTTCAGCGTGGCCGAAAGCGGCACCCCCAGGAACTCGGCCACGTCCTCGCAAGTGCTCTTGGACGGCGTGGGCGTGAGCGTCATGACCTGGCTGGGCTGAGCGCGTTGGGCCAACAAGGGCAGGGCCTCGGCCATTTCGATATTGGCGGCGTAGGATGAGGTCGGGCAGTAGGCGATGGCGTCCTCCCCAGTGTCCGCAATCACCTGAAACTCTTGCGAGAGGTCGCCCCCGATCGCACCACTGTCAGCAGCGACGGCGCGGTAGCGCAAGCCCAGGCGATCAAAGATCGCGCAGTACGCGCGAGACATGAGCTCGTAGCTGCGCGCGGCGCTTGCCGCATCTCGGTCAAACGAATAGGCGTCCTTCATCGTGAACTCGCGGCCCCGCATCAAGCCGAAACGGGGGCGGCGCTCATCCCGGAATTTGGTCTGGATGTGATAGAAATTCTTGGGCAACTGTTTGTAACTGCGCAGCTCCTGCCGTGCGATGTCGGTGATGACCTCTTCGCTGGTAGGCTGGATGACGAAGTCACGCTCGTGACGGTCCTTGACGCGCAGAAGCTCCGGACCCATCTTGCCAAAGCGCCCGGTCTCTTCCCACAGCTCTGCGGGCTGGACCACCGGCATGAGCAGCTCGACCGCACCCGCTTGGTTCATCTCTTCACGGATGATGGCTTCGACCTTGCGAATGACCCTCAAACCCATGGGCATGTAGTTGTAAATGCCGGCCGACAACCGTTTGATCATGCCGGCGCGCACCATCAATTGATGGCTCACCACCTCCGCGTCGGCAGGAGCTTCTTTGAGGGTGGCGATGAAAAAGGAGCTGGCTTTCATGGCAAAGGTCCGTGCTGAGCAAGCGGTGCCGCGCACCGCCCCGCCCGACATGAGGGAAAGCGAGGAATCGCGTACGACCGGCTTGCGGTGCAATAATGAAATCAGTCAAGAATTCGAGGGGCGATTATGCTCGACCGTGAAGGGTTCAGGCCCAACGTCGGCATCATCTTGCTGAACGCACACAATCAGGTCTTTTGGGGCAAGCGGCTGCGCACGCACTCCTGGCAGTTCCCGCAAGGGGGCATCAAGCACGGAGAGTCTCCCGAAGAGGCGATGTACCGCGAACTGCACGAAGAAGTCGGTTTGCATCGGCACCACGTACAGATCGTGGCCCGGACACGAGACTGGCTGCGCTATGAGGTGCCCGACCATTTCATCCGTAAAGAGGCTCGCGGCCACTACAAGGGGCAAAAGCAGATCTGGTTCTTGTTGCGCTTGACCGGACGCGACAGCGACATGAACCTGCGCGCCACCGATCATCCAGAGTTCGACGCCTGGCGCTGGAACGACTACTGGGTACCGCTGGAAATGGTGATTGAGTTCAAGCGGGGCGTCTATGAAATGGCCTTGACGGAGTTGTCACGCCACTTGCCCCAACCCGTGCCGCTTAGCGATCGTCGAGCACCAAATTATCCCGGTGAATGAGCTCAGGCTCATTGGTGTAACCCAGCATCGCTTCAATCTGACTGGAGGGTTTGCGGGCAATCAGCCGGGATTCTGCGGCTGAATAGTTGGCCAGGCCTCGAGCAATTTCGACCCCTTGGGAGGACCTCACGGCGATCACGTCGCCTCGCAGGAAGTCTCCAGAGACCTCGACCACGCCGATGGGCAACAGACTCTTGCCCTCGGCCGTCAGCTTTTTCACCGCGCCCTCATCCACCGTGACCGCGCCTTTGAGCTGCAAGTGATCGGCCATCCACTGCTTGCGGGCCGCTACCTTGGCGGTGCTGGCCGCCAGAAAGGTGCCAATGGATTCGCCCTCGCACAGGCGCAACAGAACATCCGGCTCGCGCCCCCAGGCGATGACCGTGCTGGCGCCGCTGCCCGCTGCGCGGCGGGCCGCCAATATCTTGGTGATCATGCCGCCACGCCCCAAAGACGAACCGGTGCCGCCCGCCATGAGTTCCAGCGCCGGATCCCCGGCCACAGCCTCATGGACGAAACGCGCTGCAGGATCTTTGCGAGGATCGGCCTCGTACAGCCCTTTTTGATCGGTGAGGATGATGAGCGCATCGGCATCGACCAAATTGGCCACCAAGGCCCCCAACGTGTCGTTGTCACCAAACTTGATTTCGTCGGTCACCACCGTGTCGTTTTCGTTGATGACTGGAATGACTTGCAATTGCAACAAGGTGAGCAAGGTGGTGCGCGCGTTCAGATAGCGCTCTCGGTCGGCCAGGTCAGCATGCGTGAGCAAGACCTGTGCGCTGGCCATACCGTGCTGACGCAATTGAGTTTCGTACATTTGCGCGAGCCCCATTTGCCCCACGGCGGCGGCGGCCTGCAACTCATGAACCTCTTTGGGCCGATGGGCCCAGCCCAGACGCTTCATGCCCTCGGCAATGGCGCCGCTGGACACCATCACCACTTCGCGACCCGAACGAGCCAAGGCCGCGAGTTGCCGGGACCAGTTGCCGATGGCAGCGGCATCCACCCCTCGACCTTCATTGGTGACCAGGCTCGAACCGACCTTGACCACAATGCGCCGGGCCGACTTGAGCACCTCAGGCATTGGCGTCTCCACGCCTGCGCTTGGGTGGCGTGGCGTCGGGCAAGTCGGCCTCAAATCTCACATCGGGGGTCACGTTTGGGTGGCGCGTGGTCGCTACATGCTGGTAGGCGGCCCGGGTCAAGGCCTCGAGGCCTTCATGGGCCAAGGCCGAAATCGCGAAGACGGGACCCTTCCAGCGCAGTCGGCGCACAAAGTCCTTGACCTTGGCGTCGCGCTCCTCGATCGGGAGCATGTCGATTTTGTTGAGGACCAGCCAACGGGGCTTGGCATGCAGCTTGGGGTCGTAGGTCTTCAGCTCTTGGATGATGGCGCGTGCTTGTGCCACCGGGTCGACCGTGTCGTCGAATGGAGCCATGTCGACCAGGTGAAGCAACAGCTCGGTGCGCTGAAGATGGCGTAGAAATTGATGGCCCAGACCCGCGCCTTCAGAGGCCCCTTCGATCAAGCCCGGGACGTCGGCCACCACAAAGCTTTGCTCCGGCCCCACGCGCACCACACCCAGGTTGGGATGCAAGGTGGTGAAAGGGTAATCGGCGATCTTCGGGCGGGCGTTGGAAATGGCGGCAATGAGCGTCGACTTGCCCGCATTGGGCATGCCCAGCAACCCCACATCGGCCAACACACGCAGCTCGAGCTTGAGCTTTCGCGCCTCGCCGGGCCACCCCGGGGTTTTTTGCCGAGGCGCGCGGTTGGTGCTGGACTTGAAGTGCAGATTGCCAAATCCGCCGTCGCCGCCCTTGCATACCAACACCTGCTCGCCCGGGGTCATGAGCTCGAAAAGCTTCTCACCAGTGTCGGCGTCTTGCAAGATGGTGCCCACCGGCATACGCAAGACGATGTCTTCGCCTGCCGCGCCGAACTGGTCGGATCCCCGCCCAGGCTCCCCGTTACGTGCCTCGAAGCGGCGGTTGTAGCGGAAATCAATCAGCGTGTTCAGGTTGACGTCGGCGACCGCGTAAATACTGCCACCGCGCCCGCCGTCGCCTCCGTTGGGCCCACCGAAAGGGATGAACTTCTCACGACGGAAGCTGACACAGCCTGCACCGCCGTGACCGGCGGCGACGTCGATGGTGGCTTCGTCAACGAATTTCATGGCGCGTGGAGGATGCAGTGACCTTCACCAAGCAAGAAGCCCCGGACGATGCCGGGGCTTCGCGCATCGGAGCAAGTGGCCCTCAGAGCGGAGCGACCGACACCACGTGACGGTTGAGCTCACCCTTGACGGCGAACGAGACCTGCCCATCGACGAGCGCGAACAAGGTGTGATCCTTGCCCATGCCTACGTTGGTGCCCGCGTGGAATTTGGTGCCGCGCTGGCGAACGATGATGGACCCGGCCGACACGGCTTGACCACCGAAGACCTTGACGCCCAGCATTTTGGGTTTTGAATCGCGGCCGTTCCGGGTGGAACCGCCGCCTTTTTTCTGTGCCATGGTTGTTGGCTCCTGAGTCGGTTAGGCGTTGACCGCGCCGATTTGCAGCTCGGTGTACGTCTGGCGATGACCGCCATGACGCTGATAATGCTTGCGGCGACGCATCTTGAAAATGCGCACCTTGTCGTGCTTGCCGTGGGCCACGACCGTGGCTTTCACGCTGGCACCCGCGACCCAGGGGGTCCCCACCTTCAAGTCCGAGCCGTTGCCCACAGCCAACACTTGATCAATGGTGATTTCCTGGCCCACGTCCGCAGCAATCTGTTCTACTTTGATCTTCTCGCCAGCAGCAACCTTGTATTGTTTGCCGCCGGTTTTTATGACCGCGTACATGTGTGACCTCTCTGTAAAGTCCTCGCCAAAAAGCGAAGCCTTCCATTATAGCAGGGTGATCGAGGCTGGGCGAGCTTCCTATAATCCCACTGAACATTCGCCCCACCCCACGTGATCGAGACCCCCGCCTCACTGGTCGTGCCGACCCTAGCCCTGGATGCCGAGATGCAACGGGTGGATCAGGTCATCCGCGAGCGCCTGTCGTCGAAGGTGGCGCTGATCAACCAAATCTCCAATTACATCATTGGCGCGGGTGGTAAGCGCATACGGCCACGATTGGTGCTGCTGTTTGCGCAGGCCAACGGCTACTGTGGAACCGATCACTACGAAATGGCGGCGGTCGTGGAATTCATCCATACCGCCACTCTCTTGCACGACGACGTGGTGGACGAGTCGTCGCTGCGCCGCGGCCGGGCGACGGCCAACGCCATGTTTGGCAATGCGGCCAGCGTGTTGGTGGGGGACTTCTTGTACTCCCGCTCATTCCAGATGATGGTGTCGATCAACCAGATGCGGGTGCTCGATGTACTGGCAGATGCCACCAACGTCATCGCTGAAGGGGAAGTGTTGCAGCTGTTGAACATGCACGATCCCGATCTGGCGGTGGATGACTATCTGCGGGTGATTCGCTTCAAAACCGCCAAGCTGTTCGAGGCCAGCGCCAGGTTGGGCGCCATCTTGGGAGGCGCCAGTGCCGCTGTGGAAGAGGCTTGCGCGGACTATGGTCGCTCTTTGGGCACCTGTTTTCAACTCGTGGACGACTTGTTGGACTATGAAGGCAACAGCCAAGACTTGGGCAAGAACGTGGGCGATGACTTGCGAGAAGGCAAGGCCACCCTGCCCTTGCTGATCGCCATGGCGCGGGGAACACCCGAGCAAAAGGCCGTGGTTCGGCAAGCCATTGAGCTCGGCGAGGTGGACAAATTGGCCCAAATTGTGGAGATTGTGCGCAGCTCAGGCGCCATTGAGGCCACTCGAGAAGCGGCCCTGGCGCAGGCCGAACAAGCCCGCGCCTGCTTGGCCCTGCTGCCAGACAGTTCGGCGCGACGTCTCTTGGCCGAATTGGCCCTGCAGTCGGTTCGCCGATCTACGTGAGCAGACCATCCCTCATGGCAGGTGGATCCTGTTGTAAACCCGGCGCGTGATCTTCCATACTGCCCACAGCACCACGGGTATCAAAGCGCCCGACACCAGTTCGGGGTGTATGGGCAGCCCGGCGAGTTTGAGCGCCTTGGCGCCGTAGAGCAACAAACTCACCACGTAGTAACTGATCGCGGCGATAGACAGCCCCTCCACGGTGGATTGCAGCCGCAGTTGCAGGGCCTGACCACGCGTGAGCTTTTCCAGCAACTGTTGATTCTGAGCCTCTGTGGCAATGTCGACTCGGGTGCGTAACAGGGCACTGGCGCGCGCTACGCGCTCCGACAGGGCTGAAAGGCGTTGGTGTGTGGCCGCCACGGTGGCGATAGCCGGTGCAAGCCGGCGCTGCATAAATTCGCCCACCGTCTGTGTGCCCACCAAAGGCCGTTCGCGCAGCTCCGTAATTCGCTCACGCACCAAGGCATCGTAGGCTCGCGTTGCAGAAAACCGGTAGCCATGTTCGGCAGTCGCCCGCTCGACTTTAGAGGCCAAGCCCACCAAATCATCCAACAGGATTTGATCGCCGTCTTGCTTGGCTTCGAGGCGAAGCGCAATGTCCGCCAACCGAGACTCTGCTTGCGCCAATTCGGGAGCCAGCCGTTTGACCACCGGCAAGCCGCGCAGTGCCATCAGACGGTAGGTCTCTAGCTCCAGCACCCGTTGCGATATTCGGCCTGCACGCGTCTCCGTGGTGTCAGACGCAGCCAAGACCAGCATGCGTTCGATGCCATCGTCGCCGATTCGAAAATGCGTCAACAAGCAGGAGTGCGGCTGACCCTGCGCAGACCCACCCATGTGGGAGCCCACCACCATCCCTGGCCCTAGCCACCGCTGTGCCTTGGCCATCATGTGTGGGTCGTTCAGTCCTTCAGGCAACATGGCCAGTTGGATGGCCGCCACGGACTGGCCAGGGATGTCGCGCATCCATGGTGTGCCGGTGGCCACGTGATGCGCCAGTTCGGGCAGCTCACTCCCCCACCCTGCGTGCGCTGGCAATGGCTGGACGACCGAATAGCGTGTGAACTCGGTGTGGCGCTCCCATTTGACCGTGTATCCCTCACAGTTCAAACGTAGAAAATTCCCCTGCAGTTGATCCAAGGACAAGTTCATCTGGCCTGGGAGCCTCCGCAGATGAGCGCACTCTTGTTCCCGCTCGATGCCCGAGTTCAGAACCGCGATGTAGGTCACCAAGGCTGGCAGCTTGACCATGGCCGGAGGTCTGGCATGAATTTCGTCATGCAGAACGCGGCGCATCGGGTCGTCGGGGGGCAGGACTCGTGAATCGTCTTGAGCCATGGATCTCCTTGAAGATGTCGCGATGCCGCCCTTGCCGCAAGTTGACCGAAATTACCTCAATCAACCCCTGAGTGTCAATGAAGGTTGACGCAAACCAAAGTCAAATTCATGGGTCGCGGTGGCATGGTCACCCAAACCTCACTTGGTCCCAAATATCCGATCGCCCGCATCCCCCAAACCAGGCAAGATGTATCCATGGTCGTTGAGTTGACGATCGATCGCCGCGGTGTAAATGGGCACTTCGGGGTGTGCCGAACGAAACGCTGCAATGCCCTCCGGGCATGTCAGCAAACACACGAACTTGATGGACCGTGGATTCAATCGCTTGATCCGATCCACAGCGGCGATGGCTGAATTCCCTGTGGCCAGCATCGGGTCGACCACCACCACATCGCGCTCTTCCATGCCATGGGGCATCTTGAAGTAGTACTCCACCGCTTGCAGGGACTTCGGGTCGCGGTACAGACCGATATGGCCCACGCGAGCGCCTGGCACCACGTCCAACATGCCATCCAGAATGCCAGTACCTGCACGCAAAATCGACACCAACACGAGCTTCTTGCCGTCAATGGCTTTTGCGCGCATGGGCTCCAAGGGCGTTTCGATGTCGACCTCGTGAGTTGGCATATCACGCGTGACCTCGTAGGCCATGAGTGCCGACAACTCGTGAAGCAGACGACGGAAGCTGCTGGTGCTGGCGTCCTTGCGTCGCATGAGAGTCAACTTGTGTTGGACCAGTGGATGGTCGACGACCACGACTTTACTCATACGGCTCAGCCTCCCGGATTCGAATCGTGCAGGTGGTTGGGACTCAAATGTGAGCTCCTCACTTTCGGGTGGCGTTGTGCCTGATTGACGGGATGGCGGTCAATTTTGGTTTCGCCACACGGGAATCTTCCAATCCAGCAGCATCGCCACGATCCGTAGCAGCGTGGCACATGAAGCCGCTACCACAAGTCCCAGCCAGGAAGGTGCTTCCATCGCCTCACAGGCGACCAACACCCATCCCCCTGCAAATGCGCAGAGGGCGTAGGGCCGGTGATCTCGAAATACTTTCGGAATGTCATTGCAGACAATGTCACGCAAGACGCCTCCAAATACGGCCGTCACCACTCCCAAAATGACAGCGACCAATGCGGGTTGTCCCATCGACAAGCTCAATTGGGTGCCGCCTGCAGAAAACAGGCCCATGCCCACGGCGTCGGGCCACTGCATAGCCCGCTCGGTCGGTTCAAGATGGCGGCCGCGCATGAATTGCATGGCACCTACACACAGCAGTAACACGGCCCACAGCAGTTCAGTATGAGTGACCCAAAATAATGGGCGTCGCTCCAAGAGCACATCTCGTAGCGTGCCCCCTCCAAAAGCCGCCAATCCCGCCACGACAACCACCCCAACCGCATCCAGTCTTCGACGCGATGCTTCGATCACACCCGACAACGCGAATGCCAATGTGGCCATGGTTTCGATCAGGTACTGGGCGGTGGTGAGGCTGAGGACTTTCATGACATCCACATCATAGGTTCCCCGACTGACGGGGCGTCAGGGACCTCCACGGATTACTTGTCCTTGCCGTCATCCTAGTCTTTGTCATCGCCCTTTCCGTCACCCTTTTCGTCGCCCTTTTCGCCGCTTTTATCGTCACCTTTCCCATCGCTCTTGCTCTTGCTCTTGTCCTTCTCACTTGATTCGCTGGTCTTTTGAGCGGGTGCTGGTGCTGGGCTAGGTGAAGGTGACGGCGCTCGCGCTGGAGCAGGAGCAGGACTCGGAGCGGGCGACGGAGCAGGTGCGCGCGGTGGCGATGGCGATGGCGATGGCGATGGGCTAGGTGCCGGTGACGGACT
>CAZCJB010000099.1:0-2727 GCA_964498795.1 uncultured Rubrivivax sp.
GGCTGGAGGTGGATCCTCCACCGCATGACGCGGCCGCCAGCACCGTGAGCGCGGCGAAAGTCGCACCAAACGTGCGCAACCAGGTCTGCATATCACTTGGCCTCAAGGGGCTTTGCGGGTCACGGTCCATCGGTGATCCACTTGGGCATTCTTGCGTGAGGAGCTCTCGTCTTTGGGCAACCAAGACCTGACGTACTCGCCCGTCGCACTGGTCGGTGTGACCGATATCCTCAAGTGGCCCGAGCTGCTCAATAGGGTGCCGCTGTTGTAGTGATAGGCGCTCGCCAGGCTCGCACCGCTGCCGTTGTTCACTGCGCTGGGTTGCGGCACTTCTTGATACACGACACCATCGAGCAGTTGGTGGGCATACAGGTGATCGTGTCCGTGGAAAACGGCAGTGACGCCATATTGCACGAGCAGGGAGTGAATAGGCAGACCCCACCCGGGCCGGTTCTTGGCAAATCCGTCGGTGCCGTCGAGGTTCTTGCCTCCCCACTCAAAAAACGGTGCAGCTTCGATACCCCCTCGCATCTGACCGTCCAAGCCGCCCACCAGGTTATGAATGAACACAAACTTGAAGGGCGCAGAACTGTTGGCCAATGTCGAGGCCAGCCATCGATATTGGCGCTCACCCAGCGTGAGGTTCCAGCCGTCTTTGCTGGCTTGAGCGTTGCTGTTCCAGTAGGGATCGAGCACGATGAATTGCGCAGGACCCCAGGTCCAGGCGTACCAGGAGGCCCGTGAGCCGGTCCAGCCATCGGCCACACTGTCGCCCGAATAAAAGCTTCCCGGTGAGGGATTCAAGAAGTATTGCTGTCGAGCTTGCGTGGCCCAAATGGCCAAGTTTTGGGCTGTGCCATTGAGCAGCCACCCCAACTCGCCATCGTGATTGCCGTTCACCAAGTACAGGGGTACGGAGTGGCTGATCGCACCAAAGTTGGCCCGTTCATAGGCATAGCGACGCTTCACCGTCAAAAGGTCCGCAGCCATTTGCACCAAGGCGGTGAATGGGTCGCTGTGCTTTTCGGTCATGAAGGTGTCGCCCAGGTCCAGATGAAAGTCTGGCTTGTCAGCCAGAACATTGGACAAGGTGCGACGGTATTGATCGAGGTCGGAGTTCTCATCCAGATGAGAGTCCGCTTGCACCGTGAAGGTGAACGACCGGTCCGAGCTTCTGGCGGTCACAAAGGTGTAGGGGCCACTCTCGGTCGCCGAGGCGCCATCGGCGGCAAATTGCAATTTGTAGGCATAAGGCGTGTCGGCCTCCAAACCCACCAGCGTCAATTCCAAAGGCTCTCCGGGCAGCAAGGAATACGTCGCGGTCCTTTGCACACCTGTGCTTGACGTCGGGCCGTAGCTGATAGAGACGGAGCCCCTCTGATCGGCGGATAACAACTTGAGCTTGATGCTGTTGGCGGAGGGTGCGCCCAACAAGATGCTGCCATTGAAGGCCGCAGATGTGGGAACCGGCGCGGGGGTTGAACCACCTCCACCAGACCCCCCGCCACCACATCCGACCCACAAAGCCAGCACCGCGCTGAATCCTGCGACAGTCAGCGCTCTGAGAAGGGGCCTTCGATCTGCCATGGCCCCAAGCTTCACGGGTTGGAGTGTCTGCGCGATGAAGTGGATGTAAAGAAGCTTTGCAGCTTGCGGCAAAGCGCTGTCAACGGTTCATCCAGGAGAATCAGGGCTTGGGCGCTTGGTAAACCCGCACGTAATCCACCTCCATGGCCACCGGGAAAATTCTGTCGTCCACCGGTCCACCCAGGTCGCCCCCAATGGCCAGGTTGAGGATCATGTATTGGGGCGCATCGAACGGCCATGCCCGTCGACCCATGTCTGTCTTTGGGTAGCGCATGTGCGCGTGACCATCCACGCCAAACGAGACGCCATCCGGTGTCCAGTGCATTTGATAGCGATGGAAAGCCTGGCAGGCATCGGGTACCAAGGTGGCTCCACTGAAGGCCTGCCCGCCATGCCCGGCCGCCACATGCACGGCGCTGGTGGTGCGGCCGGGGTCTTGCCCCAAGTGTTCCAAAATGTCCAGTTCGCCGTCATCGGGCCAGCGACCCCCCGATCCAAGCGTCCAGATGGCAGGCCAGGTGCCTCGGCCACAGGGCATCTTGGCGCGGATTTCAAAGAAGCCGTAAGTCCACTGAGCCTTGCCGCGCGTGATCAAGCGTGTGGAGGTGTAGCGCTGGCCGCCCCAATCGGAGGCCGTGGTCAGAGATTCCTTGTGTGCTTGGATGATGAGTCGTCCATCAGTGATCCTGGCGTTGGCCAACCTCGGACCCGAGTAGTACTGCAACTCATGATTGTGCCAACCGACCGCATTGCGCTCGGTGTCGTAGACCCATTTGTTGGCGTCGGGCAAACCTGCGGTGTCGAATTCGTCAGCCCAAACCAAGCGGTAGTGGTCGGGAATCTTGAATGACTCCGCCCACACGTTGCCGCCTGCCAAGATCAAGCTCAGTGCCATGCCAACTGGACACCACAGAGCTCGAGTGCACGTTTTCCAAAAATCAAGGTCCATCATGTCGGCCACCTTTGGCATCAAACCGCAACGTGTGTTGAGCGTCGGGCTGTACATGCACCGTCGCCCCCGGCTCGAGCCTGGGAGTGTCGCCCGACACCCGAGCATGGAGCAGCGCATCCAGACCTTGCACGCGCAGGTGTACTACACACGAGTCCCCCAAGTGCTCTGACAACACCACAGTGGCTGCG
>CAZCJB010000099.1:2737-4461 GCA_964498795.1 uncultured Rubrivivax sp.
AGCTGCAGTGAGTTGAAGATGTTCGCAACGCAAACCGACGGATCGCGTGACTTCAGACGAACCTTGTGGCAGCAAGAGCTCCCAAAGTTTTCGATGCTCGGCAGAAGATGCGTCGGTCGGCCGTTCAATCACGTTGATCTTGGGCGTGCCTAGAAAACCGGCCACAAAGAGGTTGTCCGGCCGATGGTAGAGATCCAGCGGGCGACCGATCTGTTCGATCCGACCTTGATTCAAGACGGCGATGCGGTCTCCCATGGTCATGGCTTCCACCTGGTCGTGCGTGACATAGACCATCGTGGTTTGCAATTGTTTGTGCAGCCGTGCCAACTCGATGCGCATGTCCATGCGCAGAGCGGCGTCTAAGTTGGACAAGGGCTCATCGAACAAGAAGACAGTGGGCTTGCGCACGATCGCTCGGCCGATGGCCACGCGCTGGCGCTGTCCTCCCGACAGTTGCTTGGGGTAGCGCCCCAGCAGGTCGGTGATGCGAAGCACCTCCGCGGCATGTCGCACTTGCGCATCGCGAGAGGAGCGATCCACGCCTGCCATGCGCAAGGCAAAGCCCATGTTCTCGGCCACCGTCATGTGCGGGTAGAGGGCGTAACTCTGAAACACCATCGCCGCGCCGCGTTCGGCGGGATGCACCTCGTTGACCCTTCTGCCGTCAATGCGCAGCTCGCCGGCCGTGATGTCTTCCAGGCCCGCAATCATGCGCAGCAAGGTGGACTTGCCACAGCCAGACGGACCAACCAAGACCAAGAACTCTCCCTCGTGGATGTCGAGGTCGATCCCCTTGATGATGTCCTGGGCCCCGTAACTCTTGACGAGCTGTCGGATGCTGAGTTGACCCATGATGTCAGGCCCGACGTTTGGTGGTCTGCAGCGACCGCACGCCTTCTAAAAAGGCGCGATACCAGTGTGCGCTGTCTTTGGGAGTGCGTTGCAAGGTTTTGTAGTCGACGTGCACGATGCCGAAACGCTTGGCATACCCGCTGGCCCATTCAAAATTGTCCATAAGGCTCCACACCATGTAGCCTGCCATGGGCACACCTTGATCCATGGCATCGGCCACTGCTGCGATGTGCGTGCGCAGGTAATCCACGCGGTCCTGATCATGCACTTGCCCCTGGACCACCAGATCCTTGAAGGCCCCGCCGTTTTCGGTGATCAGCACTGGAGGCAAGTGATAGTCGCGATGCAACAGCAGCAAAAGGTCGGTCAGGCCTTTCGCGTAAACCTCCCAGCCCATCTCGGTGAGTGGCAGACCCAAGGTTTTGAGGTCTACCGGACCCGCCGCACTCACCACCTGGCGGGTGTAGTAATTCACGCCAAGATAGTCGATCGGTGTGGCAATGATGTCCATGTCGCCTGGCAAGACAGTCGGCGCATCGCTGCCCAGGTCATCCCATACCTCTTGCGGATAGCTGCCTTTGAACAGGGGGTCGGCATACCAGCGACGGCCGCCTGCATCGCCTTTGCGCGCGCAGGCTCGGTCAGCCTCTGAATCAGTGGCTGGCTCAATCGGCGAGAGGTTGAGGACAATGCCCAAGGGCACTTTGCATCCTGCTTCCCGCAAGGCTCTCACGGCTTTGCCGTGGCTCACCAACAGGTGATGGGCCACTTGAAATGCCACGCGGCGGTCTTTGATGCCAGGCGCAAAAGTGCCATTTTCGTGACCCAACACCGCGATCACCCAGGGTTCGTTGTGTGTGGTGATGGCAGCT
>CAZCJB010000099.1:4471-9870 GCA_964498795.1 uncultured Rubrivivax sp.
CCCAAGCGCTTGTACATGCCCAAGGCGTACTCGACAAAGCAGTCGATGGTCTCTCGAGAGTTCCAGCCGCCCCGAGTTTGCAGGTGTTGCGGCAGATCCCAGTGGTTTAGCGTGAGGTGGGGTTCAATGCCGCGGGCAAGCAAGCCGTCCACCAAACGCTCGTAAAAAGCCAGCCCAGCCTCGTTCCATGCGCCCGTTCCCAGAGGTTGCACGCGAGGCCATGACACCGAGAAGCGATACGCCGTCACGCCCAATGAGGCGATGAGGTCCAAGTCACTGTCCAAGCGGTGGTAGTGGTCGCACGCCACGTCTCCATGGCTGTGGTCTGCAATCGCTCCGGGCTGGCGGCAGAAATGATCCCAAATGGATTCGCCCTTGCCATCTTCGTGAGCAGCTCCCTCGATCTGGAAGGAGCTGGTGGCGACTCCCCAGATGAAATCGTGAGGAAATCGGCGGGCTAATGAGATGTCAGTGGTCATGGTGACTTCAGTACAAGGAGAAAAATTACTTCACGGCGCCCGAGGTCAGGCCCGCAATGAGTTGACGAGAGGAGAAAGCAAAAAGAATCAGCAAAGGAATGGTGGCAATGGCCGAGCCGGCCATCAGGGCGCCCCATTCGGTGTTGACAGGAGACTGCAGGCTGCGCAAGGCCAGTGGCAAGGTGTAGTGGTCGGCGCTGCGCATGACAATCAAGGGCCCGATGAAGTTGTTCCATGAGGCGATGAAGGTGATCAGCCCGAGCGTGCCCAGCGCAGGCTTGAGCAAGGGCAGCACAATGCGCCAATAAATTGAGAACTCACCGCAGCCATCCATGCGCGCGGCCTCGATCAGCTCGCGCGGTACTGCCGAGGCTGCAAACTGCCGCATCAAGAAGATGCCGAAGGCACTGGCCGCGCCCGGGATGTACAAGGCACGATGTTCATCGATCCAACCCAAGGCGTCCATGATCATGAAGGTGGGGATCATGTTCATGAACGACGGCAAGAGCATGGTGCCCATGACCAGGCCAAACAGTGCCTTTTTGCCTCGAAACTCCATGAGCGCAAAGGCATATCCCCCCATCGAACAAAACAACAAGGTCAGGGCTGTGGAGGCCAAAGCTACATACACGCTCCAGCCCAAATTGCGCCAAAACGGCAAGCGGGTGGTGAGGATTTGAAGGTTGTCGAGCAGATCCGAGCCAAACCAAAGAGGCGGCGGCAGATTGAAAATCGCGCTGCGCGAATGCGTGGCAAACACAAACATGAAGTAAAAGGGCGCCAACATGATGAGCGCACCCACCATCACCAGCAGATAAGCGCCCCAGCGGCTCATGCGATCGGTGTTCATGTGTGCGCCTCCTCAGTGGTCGAGGCCTCTTGAGGGCGAAACGCTCGGTTGGTCAACCAAGTCAACAAAGCCACCACCACGAACAAGAGCCAGGACATGGCGCTGGCGCCTCCGAAGTCATTGAAATCAAAGGCCATGCGGTACAGGTACACGGCCGAGGTCATGCCGGATTGATCGACGCCGCCGCGACCGCCGGTCAAGATGAAGGGCTCCTCAAACAACTGCAGACCGCCGATGACGCTCAGTGTCACGCCAAAGAAAATCATGGGCCGCAAACTGGGTAGCGTGATGCTCCAAAACTGGTGCCAGCGGTTGGCACCATCCATGGTGGCTGCCTCGTACAAGTCTTTGGGGATGGTTTGCAACGCGGCCAAATACAACACCACATTGAAGCCCACGTAGCGCCAGAAGACGATGAACGCGACGGCAGGCTTGATGGTGTCAGGGTTGCCCAACCAATCGATGGGCTCCACATTGAACACCGCTTTCAGCACGGCATTGATCAGGCCAAAGTCGGTGGAAAACAGCGAGCTGAACATGATGGCAATGGCCACCGTCGACGTGATGTACGGTAAAAAATAAGCCCCCATCACACCGTCGCGCAACCGTTTGAAGGAGGTGTGGATGAACACCGCCAGCGGAATTGCGACCACGTGCTGAGGCGCACCAGACACCACGGCCAACCAGGCGGTGTTTTTCAAGGACTTCCAAAACCACTCGTCTTGCAATGCGAAGGCGAAGTTGTCCAGACCCACAAACTCCATCGACTGGAGTCCACTGGTGGGTTCCCACGACTGAAACGCCAGGTGCAAGGAAAACAGCAAGGGAAAGACCCCAAACACGGCAAACAGCACCAAGAACGGGCTGATGAACACATAAGGTGCCCAACGCGGTGACAGGCGAGGAGGTTTAAGCAGGCTCATGGTCACCGGCGCGCGCGCCGCTCCAACAGACGATGAGCATCGGCCAGCGCTTGCCCAATGTCTTTTTGGTGGTCGAGCACATTGTCGAGTTCAGTGCCCACCACTTCGTCGGCGAAGTTGGTTTGCTTATGGACCTGGGTGGTGGTGATGCGTCGTGCGGCCTCTCGCCACAGCAAGCGCGCGGGTTGCCCTCCCAAGAACGCCACGGGTTCCTCGAAGAACGCATCCTGGTGCGTTTGTATCAACGCGGGGAAGGCATCTTGTGATTTGAAGGCCTGCAACTGCAGTTGCGGATCCAAGGTGAGCAGCTGAATCAATTCCCATGCCAGACGTTTGCGCGATGGGTCAGATCGCCGGGGGATGGCGTAAAAGGAGCCACCGTAACCCACGAAGGTGTTCTCGGGCAGTTGGGTCACGCGCCACAGTCCGCGCGTGGTGGGGGCCACCCAGTTGGCCATTTGACCGACCATCCAAGCGCCAGTCAGGTCAGTGGCGATGGTGCCTCGTCGGAAGCCTTCAGCCCATTCGTTGGACCAGGCATTCACTTTGGCATCGAGCTTCAGGCGCCTGACCTCACGTGCCAAGGTGAAGGCGCGACGAAAACGTGGCGAGTTCACCAACACGCGCGAGTCTTGGTCGAAGTAGAGGCCTTCGCCCGCTTTCAATCCGGAGCGAATGACGATGTCTTTGACCGACTGCGCATTGCCGATCAGGTAGGCACCGGTGGCGGCCTTGATGCGCTGCCCCGCGGCCACGTAGGCTTCCCAAGAGGTGGTGAGATCGCTCGCAGACAAACCCGCCTTGGCCAGCAGGTCTTGCCGATACAACAGGGTGCCAGGTCCAATGTCGGTGGGCACGGCCACGCGCTCCCGCCGTCGATTGAGGGTTTCGTCGAAGGCGTAAGGGACAAAGCGATCGGCCCATTGATTCAACGAGAAGGGCGCTTGTGACAAGTCTTCAAGCCCTGCACCTTGTGAAAACCGACCGACGTAACTGGACTCGAGCGCCATCACATCCGGCAGGTACACGCTGGTGGACAAGGCTGTGGTCATGGCCGTGTGGTGATCGCGGTATTGCCTGCTGATCAAGTTCACCGCAACGTCCGGGTGGCGAGCTTGCCACTTGGGCAATGCGGCCTTGATGATTTCGTCGACCAGCGGAAAGGCGGCCACCGTCAGGGTGATGCCCGGTGCGGCGCTCAGCGGGCCAGCCCATCCACAAGAAGCGGCCAGGCCAGCCAGCACCTGTCGCCGGTTCGGACCTGAGGCGTGCGCGAGCAACGATGCAGGTCGGACAGCATCACTCTCATGTCGCTGACCAGCCGCAAAGGGTTTCATCACGGTGTACAGGAAGGGCCGAGGGCCAAGGCCCAAATTGATCGGAAGATCAGACAGCCCGCAGGGCTGTCCAAAACGTAGGGACAAATTTTGAAAGCGCTTTCAAATTATCGTGAACGCGCTGAGCGGTGTCAAATCAGGGTTTGTGCGGATGAAATCGCTCAAGCGCGCAATGACGCGTTGCGCAGAGGAGCCGTGGATTCGCGCTTCACCAGCTTGGGTTCGGGGAGTTTGAAGTCGGGCTTGTCCCCGCGCAGCAAGCACAACATGGCCGCAGCAGCGCCTTGGCCCAATTCGTAGGCGGGGTGGTGGACGGAACTCAGTGGAGGAATGCTGTAGCGCGACGCTGACAGGTTGTCAAAGCCCATCACGGAGACGTCTTGCGGCACCCTGAGACCACGACGCTGCAGGGCTAGGCAAGCGCCCAGTGCCATCTGATCGTTGGCAGCGAACAGGGCCGTGAAGCGTTGCCGGGTGTCCAGCAAGCGTTCGGTGGCTAACATGCCGCTCTCCTCGTGAAAGAGGCCCGGGGCGACCAAATTGGCATCGAAGGAGATGCCCGCGGTTTCCAGCCCTGTTCGGTAACCCCTCAGTCGCTCATTCGCGTCGGGATGTTCGGCATTGCCGGTGATAAAGGCAATGCGCTGGTGCCCTAGCGAAACGAGATATTCAGTGGCCAGGCGTGCCCCTTCGAAGTTGTCGAAGTCCAAGCTGAAGAGATGTGGTGCTTTGAGGCGACGCCCCGTCACCACCACCGGAAGTGCCTTGGCCGTTCTTTTCAGGGCGGCATCGCTCAATCGCCCAGTAAGCACGATGATGCCGTCGACCCGGCGCGCGCGCAGCATGTCAATACCTCGCGCTTCCTCACTGGCGTTCCAGTGGCCGCTCACAAAAAGTGGGCTGTAGCCGGCGCGATCAAGTTCATCTTCAATGCCACGCAAGGCCACACCATAAAACGGACTGTCGATCGTTTGTGTGACCACGCCCACGCTCATGGTACGACCCCCTGCCAGGCCTCTTGCCACAGGATTGGGGACGAAACCCAATCGCGCGATGGCTTCATCCACCGCCAGCTTCTTGGCCTGGCTGACCACCGCCGTGCCGTTGAGAATTCGCGACACTGTGCTGGCCGACACCCCAGCGGCTTGCGCCACCATCATCAGGGTGACGGCCCCGTCGCCGGAGGTGGTGGAAGGGGCAGGCGAGGTGGTCCGGCGGGCAGGCATCGTGGGGAAGTGGGTCGCAGCTGAGTGCGTGGGAGTGTAGAGGCAAAAGCGCGCCAACGTGAGGCGCGATCCTGGCCCGAACCAGCGGGGCGTGTGGAAGATGGAGGCCTGGATGTTGAAGGGCCGATTGGGTGTGTAAAGAATGGCTGAATCAGGGTTTTCCTGATGAGACAGACGCTTGTGGAGCCCGCTCAAATCTTCTATCCTCAGCTTTGAAAGCGGTTTCAAGCCGGTGGTTTACACTAATGTGAAAGCGCTTTCAAATACGCTACGCTCCCGCCACGACGTTTTTTTGGAGAACTTGCATGCGATCAACTGCACGTCCACGTGCCCATTTATTCCGACTGAATCCGCTGATGGCCGCATGCGGCGTCTTGCTGGGATCCGTGTCGGTTCAGGCACAAGAGACCAAGAAAGAAGACGCCCAACCCGTGGAATCGGTCATCGTGACCGGCATCCGCAAGAGCTTGGACACGTCGCTCGACTTGAAGCGCAGCGCGCGCTTGAGTAATTTTCCATTGGCATTGCGGGGCAACGGACCTTCGGTCAACGCCACCTGCTCAGGCACTTTGTAATCAGCGAGC
>CAZCJB010000100.1:0-8347 GCA_964498795.1 uncultured Rubrivivax sp.
GTGCTTGGCCATCCTATCGAGGTGATCTCTGGACGCGAAGAGGCTCGACTGATCTATGCGGGCGTGGCGCATCTTCAGCCCTCAGAACAACCCCGGTTGGTCATTGACATAGGCGGACGCTCGACGGAGCTGATCCTCGGACAAGGCAGAACCCCGACGGCTGCAGAATCTTTCCCGGTGGGTTCCGTAGGCCTGTCGCTGCGTTTTTTTGCTCAGGGCGATCTCACACCCGCAGCGTTTCGCGCTGCACAAATCGCGGCAGGGGCTGAATTCGAGGAGGCCTTGACTGAATTTTCGCCTACCAAGTGGGTGGAAGCCCTGGGATCTTCGGGTACGGTGAGTGCCGTCTCACAAATTCTTCAGGAATCAGGCGTGACGCAAGGCGAGATCACACCAGACAGCCTGGTGTGGCTGATGAATCATTGCTTGCAAGCCGGCCACATTGATCGACTGACACTCCCGGGGTTGAAAGATGACCGCCGAGCGGTCATGCCGGGTGGGCTTTGTATTTTGTACACCTTGCTCACCCACTTCGGTGTGTCAAGCATGAAGCCTGCCAAGGGGGCTTTGCGGCAAGGTGTCATCGTTGATTTGCACGAGCGATTGAACCCGACGCGCGGCAAGCGAGGCAGCGATCCGCGAGAAGAAACGGTTTGCGCGCTGCAAAAGCGCTTTGGCGTCGACTTGGCCCACGCGCAGCAGGTGAAGCAAGTGGCTTTGGCCTTGTTCGACGCAGTCTCGCTTGAGGATGACGATCAAGCAAGAAAGGAACTGGGGTGGGCCTGCGATCTGCACGAGATTGGCATGGCCGTGTCTCATCACGACCATCATCGTCACAGTGCCTACTTGGTATCCCACATTGACGCGCCAGGTTTTTCCCAGAGCCAGCAAAGGCGCTTAGGACTGTTGGTGCTGGCGCAGCGCGGTGGCCTGCGAAAGGTGGACGATCACTTGCACGACATGCACCTGGCTTGGATGATTTTGTGTCTTCGATTGGCCGTGATCCGTTGTCATGCCCGCGAGGTCGACTTGCAGCCAAAAATTACCTTGACGCGGCGCAACGTGCAATCGGCATTGGTGGGTTGGCACCCGGCACGCCTGGCGTTGGGTCCTCGAACTCACTACCTCCTGCGCGAGGAGGTGCAGGCGTGGGACCGTGTGGGTCCCATTGCGCTTGAAATTGCTGACGACTGAGGCGTTCTGTTCTCTGATCACCCTGATGTTTGCAGGCCGAATCTGCGGCGATAAGCGGGTGTCAGGTCTTGCAAGTCGAGCATCATCGGCAAATCGGCCGTGCCAAAGTCTGGGTCCCAGGCGGGGGCACCTAGGACCACGGCGCCGCACTTCAAATAGCCCTTGATCAAGGGAGGCGGTTCCACGTTCAGGTCTGACCTTAATTCGGCCACGGGCAGGCAGACTCGAGGCGTGACGCGCAACTCCTCAGCACTCAAATGGGTGCGTCGAAGTTGTTGCCACAAGCTTGCGGCTACATGACCGCCATCGCGCATCCCAATGCTGGCGCACCCCACCATCTTCTTGAGTTGATTGCGCTCCATAAACTGCACCAATTGTGACCACAACATCAGGATCACGCCACCCGTGCGCCATTGAGCGTCTATGCAAGAGCGACCGAGCTCGGCAATTTCGCTCCGATAGGGATCCAACGCATGCAAATCAAACTCACCGTCGCTGTAAAGCGCTCCGGCTTGCATGGCGGCAGCGGGGGTCAAGACGCGGTATGTTCCCACCACTTGCGAAGGTTGGATCTGAGTTTCAACCGTGCGGATGATCAAGTGTTCACAGAACGCATCAAAGCGATCGATGTCCAAGCCTTCCAAGCCCTCGGATGGAGGCGCCAGAGACGCCCCCATTTCCTGAGCGAAGACTTGGTATCGCAGCCTTTGGGCCTGTCGAACCTCGTCTTCATGCCGTGCCCATGAAGCGATGAGCCTGGAGGGCTCTGTCTGGCTGACGACTTGGGAAGGTGAAGCATCAGCCTGCAGTGATCGAGGTGAATCAAAGATCTGAATTTCCATCGTCGCAGTAAAACAAGTCGAGGTGTCACCATGTTGAATGGCAGCCATGACATCGTCATGAACCTGCGTTGACACTTCAGTGACAACGTGCCTCGAGACGAATTGCCGTCAACCCTGACGCTCAAAGATATTCAGGCGATGCGACCAGATGCAAAACGGTCTCGGCTTTTCCTCGGCGCTCGCGATGACGCAGCCACCAGACGGACCCTTTTCGGAAAGACCAAGGTACGGTCTGTCCGGCCAACAAATAGGCGACTGTAAGACCCAAGGTGGTTTGATGGCCCACTACCAACACCGGTTCTTTGGCCTCTGGCCATCGGCAGACCTGCAAGAGCGTGTCCATGGTGCCGTCTGCCCCCAATGTTGGAACCACGCGTTGCTTGCGCTCAAGATGTTCTGCAGTCTGCCGAGTGCGCAAAGTGGGGCTGACCAACACGCGAGTGGTGTCTGGGAGATGCTGATTTAGCCAATGGGCCATGCGCCGGGCTTGACGCTCGCCTTTGGGTGTCAAAGGACGATCTGAATCCGCAACGCCTGAGCGAGCTTCTTTGGCCTCGGCATGCCGCCACAAGATCAGGTCCATAAGGAAGAGGGGTATCCGCTATGTGCCGTGGCGAAGCATCAACGCCGCCTGGGCTCCGATGCCACCATCCGCGCGGCGTTGGTACTGCCCACTCGCCTCCAGTTCCCAGGCGTCTAGACTGTCCAGCAGGTACGGCACCAGGCACTCATCGATGACGCGTTGGCGCAGTTGTGGATCTCTTAAGGGCCATGCCACCTCAACTCGACGCAGCATATTGCGGCTCATCCAATCAGCGCTGCTTAAAAACATGAGCTCTTGTGCGGCTGGCCCACCCCAACGAAAATAAAACACACGGGAGTGTTCCAAAAAGCGACCGATGATGGATCTCACGCGGATTCGGTCCGTTTGCCCTGGCACTCCGGGGCGGAGCGTGCAAGCGCCGCGTACGAGCAGGTCAATCTGAACGCCGCAGATACTGGCCTGGGTGAGCGCCTCGACGAGATCTGGGTCGGTGAGGGCGTTGACCTTCAGCACGACGCGGGCCTCGTGTCCCTTCAACGCGGCCTCACTGCTCCGTGTCAGCAGCTCTAGCATCCTGCTGTGCATTCGGTTGGGAGCGGTCAGTACCTGGCGAAGCTCCCGGGTAGGTACCAAGCTCGAAAGCCTCAAGAACACAGCATCCACATCGTCGGTCAATTCTGGATCGGCGCTCAGGAACCCCAGGTCGGTGTAGAGCCTGGCGGTTTTGGGGTTGTAATTGCCCGTTGACAGATGTGCATAGCGCTTCAAAACGGGCATGCCTTTGCGCGGCGTTTCCCTCCGGGTGACCAGCAGTAGCTTGGCATGGGTTTTCAGCCCCACCATGCCGTATACCACCTGGGCTCCCACGCCCTCCAAGCGTTCAGCCCAGTTGATATTGGCCTCCTCGTCAAAGCGCGCCTTCAACTCCAACACCACAGTGACCTCTTTGCCTCGGCGGACCGCTTCCAGCAACAAGTCCATCAAGATGCTCTCGCTTCCGGTACGGTAGATGGTTTGCTTGATCGCCAAGACATCGGGGTCCATCACGGCTTGTCTGAGAAACTCCACCACAGGCTCGAAGCTTTCGAAAGGGTGGTGAAGCAACAAGTCCCGCTGCTTGAGCGCCTCGAACATATTGCCCCCTCGAGGCAGAGTTGGAGGCCATCCTGGCTCGAAAGTGGGGAATCGCGCCAGCTTGACATCTGCTTGGTCGATCAATTGACTGAGACGAACCAAATTGACAGGGCCATTCACGGCATACAAGGCCTCCTGAGGCAGGTCAAATTGCTGCAACAAGAGGTTGGACAATTCGGTGGGACAACTCTTGACCACTTCCAGTCGGATGGCCCTGCCAAAGTGGCGCGTGGTCAGTCCAGAGCGCAGGGCTTGGCGCAAATTGGTGACGTCGTCTTCGTCGACTTCCAAATCCGAGTCCCGGGTCACCCGGAATTGTGAAAATGCTTCCACCACGCGTCCAGGCATCAGGCTGGACAAGTGCGCTCGAATGACGCTGGTCAACAGGACGAAGCCTTGTTGACCCTTGGGCATTAACCGCGCAGGCAGCCTGATGACGCGCGGCAGAGACCTGGGGACTTTGACAATGACGATGGTGCCCGGTGTGCTGGATGAATTTTCTGCCGAGGTCCGCAAAATGAAATTGAGACTTTTGTTGGCGACCAGCGGGAAGGGATGTGCAGGATCCAACGCCACTGGCACCAAGAGGGGTCGAACTTGAGCCTCGAAAAACCGCTCTACCCAGCGGCGCTGTGCTTCATTGCGCTCGGCGTGGTTGAGAATCACGATGCCCCAACCGGACAACGCGGGCATCACCTCGTCATTCAGGACTCGATATTGCTCGTCAATAAGACCCTTGGCTCGCGTCGAGAGATCTACAAAGGCTTCTTTGATTGCGGGAGTCGCTTGTTCGCGCAAGGCTTCCAGGTAATCCGGCAAGCGGACCTCGAAGAATTCGTCCAAATTTGAAGAGACGATGGTGATGTACCGAAGTCGCTCCAGTAAAGGAACATCCTCACGTTGAGCCTGAGCCAGAACTCGGCGATTGAAGGCCAGAATGGACGATTCGCGGTCAATCAGCACTGGATTCCCCTTGCACATCCTGGACCGGTCCAAAAATGAAGAGGCGAGGACCTCTGGACTCGTCAAGATGCGACGTTTGAGAGAAGTTAGGGATGCCTTGTGACAGATGTGTGAAATGGCTGAAGGATCCGGACGCGGCTTGTCACATTTCGGTCATAAATGACTCATAGGATGGGCGAATTCGCTTAACTCTTAAGGCAGCTCCATGCGCAATATCATGACCCTGGCGGCGGCGCTCAGCTCCGCTTTTCTGATTTCCTCCACCGCTTTTGCCCAAAGCGTCACCGGTGCCGGCGCAACCTTTCCCGCGCCGATCTACGCAAAGTGGGCTGACTCCTACAGCAAGGCCACAGGCGCCAAGATCAATTACCAGTCGGTCGGCTCTGGTGCAGGTATCAAGCAAATCAAAGGCAAGACTGTTGACTTTGGAGCCTCTGATGCACCTTTGTCCGACGAGGAGCTTCAGAAAGAAGGGATGGTGCAGTTTCCGACCGTCATAGGCGGAATCGTGCCCGTGATCAACGTGGCTGGTGTGGCACCGGGCCAACTGAAGCTGACCGGCGAAGTGTTGGCAGATATCTTTTTGGGCAAGGTGGCCAAGTGGAATGCCCCCGCCATTGCTGGCCTCAACCCGGGCGTGAAGTTGCCCGACGCTGATATTGCGGTCGTTCGTCGCGCCGATGGATCGGGGACCAGCTTTGTGTTCACGACGTACCTGTCCAAGGTCAATGCGGATTGGAAGTCCAAGGTTGGAGCCGGCACGGCGGTCAATTGGCCCACGGGGGCCGGTGGCAAGGGCAATGAGGGAGTTTCGGCATTCGTGCAGAGGTTGCCCAATTCAATTGGCTACGTGGAATACGCATATGCCAAGCAAAACAAGATGAACTATGTGCAACTTCGAAATGCCTCCGGAAGTTTCGTCAGTCCGGATGATCTGACCTTCAAAGCAGCAGCTGCGGGTGCAGATTGGAATCGCACCTTTTCCCAAGATCTGACCGACAAGCCGGGCAAGGAAAGCTGGCCGATCACCGGTGCCACCTACATCATCATGTACAAGCAAGCTGACAAGCCCGAAGCCAGTAGTGCGGCCCTCAAGTTCTTTGAGTGGGCCTACCAAAACGGCGACAAGTCGGCTGAAGAGCTGGAGTTTGTCCCCCTACCCACATCGGTCAAAGACCTGGTGCGCAAGCAATGGTCCTCACAAATGAAGGATGCCTCCGGCAAGCCTATCGCGTTCAAGTGATCTGAGCGTCCTCGCTCGTTTGCTCAGCCTCGGCCTGATGTCTCGATCATGAGATCATCGGCCGTTCGCTGGGTTTGTGCGGCTCGGTTGCCCGGATAGGACCGGGTTCGATTCGGTCCCTGCGAAGTGTGAGTCACCATGACTGCCCAGCTATCCCTTGAGGCCTCCATGGAACCTGTCCAATCCGCTCGTCCAGCCACGCCCCCAGGCCCACACAGATCGGCACGTCATGGGGCTATAGGGGATCGCCTGTTTTCTTGGGCTGCTCACGGCGCTGCTTGGCTGACCTTGTGCTTGCTATTGGGCATTGTGGTCTCTCTCTTTGTGGGCGCTGCTCCGGCCATTGAGGCTTTTGGACTGAAGTTTTTTCTCTCGGCTGATTGGGACCCGGTGCAAGAAAAGTTCGGGGGCTTGGTCATGATTTACGGGACGTTGATGACGTCCTTCATTGCCCTGTTGATTGCAGTGCCCGTCAGTTTTGGTATCGCGCTGTTTTTAACCGAGCTATCACCTGAGTGGCTCAGGCGGCCACTGGGCACGGCCATCGAACTGTTGGCCGCTGTACCGTCGATCGTTTATGGCATGTGGGGTCTGATGGTCTTTGGCCCACTGCTCGCACAGTTTGTCCAGTCGCCATTGCAGAAAGCGTTCAAGGGCGTACCCATCCTGGGCTCATTGGTGTCTGGCGCGCCTGTCGGAATCGGGATTCTTTCAGCGGGCATCATCCTGGCCATCATGGTTATCCCCTTTATCGCCTCCGTGATGCGCGATGTTTTTGAGGTCACTCCTCCCATGCTCAAGGAGTCTGCCTATGGGCTCGGGGCCACTACCTGGGAGGTGTTATGGAAGGTGGTGCTGCCTTATACCAAAACGGGGGTGGTGGGGGGCATCATGCTCGGCCTGGGCCGTGCGCTGGGAGAAACCATGGCCGTCACTTTTGTGATTGGTAATTTCAACCAGTTGAATTCATTGTCGCTTTTCGAGGCCGCCAGCAGCATCACCTCGGCGCTCGCCAATGAGTTTGCAGAAGCTGGTGAGGGCCTTCATCAGGCTTCACTCATTTACTTAGGTTTGATCCTGTTTTTCATCACCTTTGTGGTGCTGGCACTGTCCAGATGGATGTTGAGTCACTTGCAAAGCCGTGAGGGAAGCAAATCATGACCATGCAGACCTTGCCGGCCCATCAAATGCAGCAGTTTCGGCGCCGCAAGCGTACGAATGCCATTGCATTGGGCTTGTCGCTGGCCGCGATGGCCTTTGGCGTCTTTTGGCTCATTTGGATTCTCTGGGAAACGATCCGCTTGGGCTTTGATGGTTTGGCCTGGACGGTGTTCACGCAGTCCACACCGCCGCCTCAGGCTGACTCGGGAGGCTTGGCCAATGCCATCGTCGGTTCGTTCATGATGGTCATTGGAGCGACCTTGATCGGAACCCCTGTGGGCGTATTGGCGGGTATCTTTCTGGTGGAGTACGGTCGTGACTCTTGGTTGGGCAAGGTGACCAATTTCATCAACGACATCTTGCTGTCGGCGCCATCGATCGTCATTGGACTGTTCGTGTATTCCCTGGTGGTGGCCCGAACCAAGACTTTTTCGGGATATGCGGGTGTGTTGGCGTTGGCACTCATTGTCATTCCGATCGTCGTGCGACAAACCGAAAACATGTTGGCCCTCATCCCCAATGCATTGCGTGAAGCGGCTTATGCGCTGGGTACACCCAAGTGGCGGGTGATCGCTTCCATCACGCTCAAGGCCGCTAGATCAGGTGTGGTCACTGGGGTGCTACTGGCCTTGGCGCGAATCGCGGGGGAGACTGCGCCATTGCTGTTTACCGCATTGTCGAATCAGTTCTTCAGCGCGAATTTGGCAGAGCCTATGGCCAGCTTGCCTGTGACGATCTTCAAGTTCGCGATGAGCCCCTACGAGAACTGGCAAAAGCTGGCGTGGGCAGGCGTATTTCTGATCACCATCGGGGTCTTGATCCTCAACATCATCGCCCGCGTCTTCTTCAGAGAAAAGCATTGAGGTTCTTGGCCATGGAAGCATTGCTCGATACTCCCGTGAACGAAAAGCCGAAGTTGGCGGTTCGTGATCTCAACTTTTATTACGGTAAGTTTCACGCGCTCAAGCACGTTAACTTGGACATCCCGGAGAAGAAAGTCACCGCCTTCATCGGGCCATCGGGCTGCGGAAAATCGACGCTGCTGCGAACCTTCAATCGAATGTTTGAGCTCTATCCGGAGCAGCGCGCCGAAGGTACGATCGCCCTGGACGGTGAGAACATCCTAGACGGTCACATCGATGTAGCCCTCCTGAGGGCCAAAATTGGGATGGTCTTCCAAAAGCCCACACCGTTCCCGATGTCGATTTACGACAACATTGCCTTTGGCGTGCGCCTGTTCGAGTCTTTGCCTCGGGTTGAGATGGA
>CAZCJB010000100.1:8447-9838 GCA_964498795.1 uncultured Rubrivivax sp.
GAGCGCGTTGGCGATGAGGCGGCACGCATTGCCCGCATGGTGCAGCGACTGATCTCCGTGGGCTTACATGGCCGATTGCGCTTGCCGGTGTCCGATCTGCAATTTGAGTCCGAGCTCGCAGTCACCCAGTTGCGCAAAGCGTTAGATGCCTTTGCCCGTTTGGACACCGCTCGCGCCTTGGAGGTCTTGAAGCAAGACGATGAGATCGACCAGGAGTTCGAAGGCCTGATGCGCAAGTTGATCACCTACATGATGGAAGACCCCCGCACGATCTCTTCGAGCATCGATCTCATCTTCGTGGCCAAAGCCATTGAGCGTGTGGGAGATCACGCCAAGAACCTGGCGGAGGCCATCATCTACATCGTCAAGGGGACGGATGTTCGGCACACCCCGATGGACCAAGTGGAGAATGCCGTTAAATGAGGTTTTGGGAGCTGATGCATAGCCGGATCAAGGGGTCGCCATGAGCTTAGGACGAGTCCTGGTGGTGGAAGATGAGTCTGCCATTGCCGAAATGTTGGAAATCGTGCTGAGGCACGCAGGGTATGAGGTCAGGTCTGTCCAAACCGCTGAGCAGGCGCGTGCTGAGGTGGACAAAGAGATGCCCACTATCGTGGTTCTGGATTGGATGCTTCCCGGACAAAGTGGGCCCGCATTGTGTCGGCATTGGAGAGCTCACCCAAGAACGCGAGATCTGCCCGTGGTGATGTTGACGGCTCGCGCTGAAGAGGAAGACCAGGTCTACGGGTTGGAGGCTGGAGCCGATGACTACATCACCAAACCGCTGTCTCCCAAGTCGTTGGTCGCCCGAATCCGTGCCGTATTGCGGCGCCGTGCCCCTCAAGCGCTGGAGGATCAGGTCCAAGTGGGTGACCTGGTCCTCGATCCTTCCACCCGAAGGATTGGGAGACGGAGTCCTGAAGGGTTGGCCGAGGTCAAGGTCGGACCCACGGAGTTCCGGCTCTTGAACTACTTGATGCGTCACCCGGAGCGTGTGCACAGTCGCACCCAACTGCTGGACCGGGTGTGGGGTGATCATGTCTTCATCGAAGAACGGACAGTCGATGTGCATGTCAAGCGCTTGCGAGAGGCACTATCAGTGGTCCATTGCGCGAGACAGTTCGGGGCGTGGGTTATCGCCTGACGGCCACCATGACCCACGAAGCCCTCTGATGGACTGGTTGTTCGCAACGCTCGTCAATACGGCCTTTGGGACGCTGCTGGGTGCTTTGTTGGGCTTCGGCCTGAGTCACTGGTTAGGCGCAGCGTGGCTGCTGGGTGCCATCGGTGCCATGGTGGGGGCCGCGGTGGTGGTGGCCCGCGACCGGCTCAAAGGTTGGCGTCTGTTGGAGTGGCTGCGGCGACCCGACCAGGAGGCTGCCCCCAGGGAT
>CAZCJB010000101.1:0-4813 GCA_964498795.1 uncultured Rubrivivax sp.
CTCGGATTGTTCAAGGGGTTATACGCCGAAGGGGCCTTGGGCAACCCCGCCAGCATGGCCGCTTCGGCGATCGAGATGTCCCGCAGCGGCTTGCCAAAGTACACCTCGCTGGCAGCTCCAAATCCGTAGGCGCGATGCCCCAGAAAAATCTGGTTCATGTAGACCTCCAGAATCTGATCCTTGGTGAGCAAGGCCTCGATCTTGAAGGCGAGCAGGATTTCGTAAATCTTTCGCGTGAAGGTCTTTTCCGAGGACAGATAAAAGTTGCGGGCCAACTGCATCGTGATGGTGGATGCACCTTGACTCTTGGCTTCTGCAAACTGCGCCAGTGAGGCCCGCAGTACCCCTTTGAAGTCGACGCCTCCGTGGTTATAGAAGTTGGCGTCCTCAATGGCCAGGACGGCTTGCTTCATCACTTGGGGGATTTCCGCGATGGGCACATAGGTGCGGCGCTCCTCCCCAAACTCGCCGATCAAGGAGCCATCGGTGGCCAACACCCGCAGGGGCAGCTTGGGCCGGTAGTCGGCCAGGCTGGTGGTGTCAGGCAGGTGCGGATAGGCCAAGGTCAAAGCCAAGCCCACCAAGATGCCCACGCACAAGGCGGCCGCAGCTCCGAGGCCGGCCAGCCATAACGCCAGCCTGGCCCACCATGGCATGGGATTACGCAGAGGAGGGACTGAAGCCGGGACAGATGTGGGGGCGTGGGGTGGGGGCGAAGCGCTCGGCATGTCACTCCAGATCATTGAGAAGGGGATTATAGAAACGGGCTGTCGGTCTCCAGGCAATTCCCCCACCGGAGGGATTTTCTCTAAAGCTGGACCTCCCTACGATCTGGCCTTCTTTCGCTTCAGGCCCTACCGTCATGTCCAGAATGTCCCGACTCTTGCCCTGGTGGCGTCGACCGGCACCCTCTGTCATCGGGTTGGATCTCCAATCGTCGGAGATACGACTCGTCGAACTGTCCCGCTCCAAACAGGGCCACTTTCGGCTGGAAACCTGTGCAAGCATGCCTTGTCCGCCTGGGTGGCTCGTGCAAGGTCAGGTGCACGCCTTCGATGAACTCGCACAAGGGCTGCGCACCTTGGTTCAACAATGCGGCGCTCACTCGCGCGACGTGGTGTTGGGATTGCCGACTTCCTGCGTCATGACCCGCAAGATCCATGTCCACCCCCAATCTACCGATGCGGACATCCACCGTGCGGTCCACGCCGCGGTTGCGCAATGGGCACCTGAAGACACGGCTGACCTCATCGTGGACCACTGCCGCGGGAAGGTCGTCACACCCTCAGAGCTGGAGGTGATTGTGGCGATCTCGCGCCGCGATCCCGTGCAAGACCGAGTCGGGCTCGCCGAGGCCGCGGGTCTTCGTGCTGTGGCTGTCGACTTGGAGGCGCAGGCCTCGAGTTTGGCGGTCACGGCTCTTGCTCACACCTGGCCACATTGGAAAGACGCCTCCATGTTGGCGTTGATTGAGGTCGAGGCCGAGGGTGCCCACCTCCAATGCTTGCGAGCGGGTGAGCTGCTCAGCGACGCCAATTTCATCTTCCCTCGGTCAACACGTCCATCCAGAGCCGATACGATGCAAGAAGGCGACCGGATTCAATCGCTGCTTTTGTGGGTCCAATCCCAACTCTCGAGCCATCATCTCCACGACGCGGTGGCTCAACCCCAAGCGGTGGTCCTTGCGGGTTCTGCTGCGTGGCTTCCTGAACTGGCCAGGGAACTGGCTTTGCAGTGCCAGCTTCCGGTGTTGCAGGCCGATCCATTTGCGTTGACCCTGGGGGCCGATTCACGGCCAAGCTGTGACGCGAGCACCTCCGCCGCGGGCTTTCTCAGGGCATTTGGCTTGGCGATCAACGGCACGCTGCATTGACGTCACCTGAGTCGACGGTCGGCCAGTTCACATGCGTCGATTGAAGTTTTGGAGCGCCGATGGCGCCATGTCGCCTTCGGCTCAGCGCGCGATTGGATCCGCGCCGTTGCCAGGCGTCCTTCAGCGAGCTCGTGGCGGGCAGCGGTACTCTGTCAGCCTCCATCGGGCTGCAGGCCTAACTCTGTGGGGCGTCTCGCTTGCGATGCTGGGTGCGTTTCTTGGCCCATGGAGCCCGTTGAATGGGCTCGACGCGCCAGCCGAGAGCCCAGAGGCGGCGGTCCAGCGTCAAGAAGTTCAAAGTCTTCAGAATTCCGTGCAGCACAGCGAGACTTGGCTGGCGCACAGGCATCAACTCCCGCAAGTACTGACTCAATTGGCGCAAGGTTGGCCCGAGGGCTGGGCACTCTCCAGCCTCCAAGTTCAACCTCACGAGGTCCGCGTCAGAGTGCATTCTTCGCGGACCCATGCGCTTGCCAGTTGGGGGGACGCTCCTGCGGAAAATCGGCCGGGCAAGGCCACCATGCTTGGAGCTCCAGAGGTCGTCGAACTGCAAGCATCTGGCGCGATTGTGGAGTCTGCCCTGCGCTTTCCATGGAGGGTGCCCGGGAGCCTATTCGCATCTGTCTCTGGAGCGCAAGAAATGTCGTCCTCCGCCTCAGGGGCGCAGCCTCGGCTCCAAGACCTGAGACAAGCATGGGCTTCGCGAGGCGAAGTCTTCGGCGCCGATGTGGGCATGCCGGCGATGGTGGCGGACCTTCAATCGGGGCTTGAGAACTTGGGACTTTCGGTCCAGAGCATCAAGCCTGGCACGGTGGACACACAAGGATCTTGGGCGCGTTGCCCCATTCTTGTAAGGGGTTCAGGGTCGTTGGATTCGGTGTTCAAGTTCCTGTTGGTGGCCTCCCGCCGTGCGGGCGTGATCTCGCTCACGCCGATGGCATTGGTTCGAGGTCCTGCCGCGGCGGCCTCTCATGGGCCAGCAAGTTCACCCCAGTGGACCCTGGATCTCACGGTCACGCGTGGATGGCAGGTGGGTCGAGCGGCCTCTAGTGCGGATTCGGATTGGGCGGTGGATCCTGTGCGTGATATGACTGTCCTGGAAAGCTTAAAGCCCCTTCAAACCGGGTCTGTGCGGGGTCGGGAGTCGGCCCCTGAATCGCCCCGATCCATGCCTGCTGGTCAGATCCACGGTCCACACGTCGGTGTTCAATCGCGCTTCGATCAAGACCTTCATGGGCTGAAAGAAGCTGCGGTCAAAGCCGAGTTGGCTTGGGTGGGATCTGTGCAGCAGTCGCAAGCGATCACAGCGCTGGTTCGCATGCGAGGGCGTGTGAGTCAAATGCGGAAGGGTGATGCGCTGTCTCACTGGCCGTGGAAGATTGCGCAGGCAGGCGTCTCCGGTGTCGACTTGACTTGGGTTGGCCCTACGGACCATCGATCGCCTGAAAAAGGGGCTCAGACTCGGTGGCGCCTTGATGCTGCAGGCCTGCAGCCACTGGACTCGCTAACCCCGCAGAAGGACGCCCCATGACCACCGGACCTGCAAGGCGCACCGCACGCACCTGGCAGGCTCGCCTGCACTCGGGTCCACTTGGGCTGTTTTGGCTATTCGGGCTCTGGGGGATGCAAGGGCCTTGTGCAGCATGGGGCGAGCCCGTCACCCTGGCCCCTGAGCTGCACGCGGTGGCGGCCACGCAAAGCGTGACGCCCATCTCCGCGGTGTCTTTGAATTTCCAGGACATCGACGTCCGTACGGCCTTGCAGTTGCTTGCCGACCATGCGAGCTTGAACCTGGTAGTGACCGACGCAGTGAAGGGGCATCTCACGTTGCGACTGCAATCCGTCGCCTGGCAGGAGGCGCTGGATTGGGTGGTGCAAATCAAAGGTTTGGCGGTGCGTCGCTCGGGCTCGGTGTTGTGGGTCGGCACGGCTGAGGAACTGCAATCTCGCGACCGATTGCACCAAGAGGCCGCAAAGCGCCAGGCCGATCTCGAGCCTCTGCAATTCCGAGCGTTCCAATTGCGTTATGCGCGCGCCGAGGATCTCAGCCGAAGCCTCCTGGGTCAAGGCAGCGCCCCCGCCATGCCCAATGCGTGGTCGGGCTCAGGGGGTGGGAGCCTGGGGGGCCTTCCTTCAGGTTCGGCCATGGGAGGCTCAGCGCGTTGGATCTCGGCTCGGGGCAGTGTCTTGTTCGATCCGCGGACCAATCAGCTGTTTGTCACCGACGTGCCGGCCCGTCTGGAAGACGTGGCGCGTTTGATCGCAAAGATCGATGTGCCCGTGCGTCAAGTGGTCATCGAAGCCCGCATCGTTGAAGCCGACGACACATTTGGACGTGCCTTGGGGGTGAAGTTGGGCTTTAACCCCGCGCCCAGTGCCAATTCGGTGTCTTCGGGGCCCTTGTTGGGCATGGACTTGCCTGCGCAGACGGGGTCTCTCGGGGGCGCCAATGCCGCCACCTCGGCCTTCTCGCTGTTCGGTGCCGCGGCCAGCCGGGTGCTGAGTGTGGAGCTCAGTGCCCTCGAAGCCCAGGGCAAGGGGCGCATCGTGGCTCACCCTCGGCTGATCACCACCGATCAAAAAAAGGCCCTCATTGAGCAAGGAGAGGAACTGCCCTATCAGGCGGCCACGTCGAGCGGCGCCACCAACGTGCAATTTCGCAAAGCCAATCTCAAGCTGGAGGTGGTTCCCATGATCACCCCCGAGGGTCACGTGATGCTCGAGGTGGACGTGAACAAAGACAGCGTGGGGCGCTCCACGGTGGCAGGATTTGCCATCGACACCAAACATATCCGTACCGAGGTCTTGGTTGAAAATGGCGGGACGGTCGTGATTGGCGGCATTTACACCCAGACGGAAAAAGACGGTGCCAATCAGGTACCCTTGCTGGCTGATATGCCTTTCATCGGACCACTCTTTCAAAACCGCCAACGCCAGGTT
>CAZCJB010000101.1:4823-9753 GCA_964498795.1 uncultured Rubrivivax sp.
CTCGACAAAGAGGCAGCCCTGAAGGCCCACTACGTCAGCAAGACGGAGTTGCTGGTATTCCTCACGCCGCGGGTCTTGAGTCCGCCGGGTGGAGTGTTGCCGTGACTGACTCTCCGCCTGGCTCTCACAAGGCACCGCTGCGCGTCACGCTGGTGGGCATGCCTGGTTCGGGCAAGTCCACGGTGGGTCGTCAACTGGCCCGACAACTGGGTCTGCCTTTTGTGGACTCCGACGCCGAATTCGAGCGGCGCTTAGGGGTTCCCATTCGCGAGTATTTCGACGTGCATGGCGAGGCTTCGTTTCGAGACGAAGAAGCTCGAGTGATTGAGGCCCTGACCCAAGGCAGCGTCGGCCTTGTGCTGGCCACGGGCGGCGGCGCAGTGCTGAGGCCAGAAAATCGCGAGCGTCTGCGCTCCACGAGCCACGTGTTCTACCTGAGATCCTCCCCCGACGAATTGCACCGACGCTTGCGCCATGACACGCACCGGCCGTTGTTGCAGGTGGCAGACCCCTTGCGCCGCCTGCGCGACCTGTATCGTGATCGGGATCCTCTGTACCGCCAGACAGCGCATTACGTGGTCGAAGCGCCCAGACCTTCGGTGTCAGGGCTGGTCCACATGATCCTCATGCAACTGGAGTTGGCCGGGTGGGTGGATCCCGCCCAAGTACCATCTCCGGTTGATCGGCCCCCAGTCCCTCGCACCCCAGCCTGAAGTTCGCGCCCATGACCGTCACTGTTGCCGTAGACACCCCATCTGCCCGCTACGACATCCGCATTGGCTCGGGTGTGCTTCGTGATCCCGTGGTCTGGGAGGGGTTGCCTGCCTCACGGCATGCGGTCATCGTCACCAACGTCACGATCGCCCCTTTGTGGGCTCGAGCCTTGACGCAGGTGTTGGCCTCTCGCCACGATCAGGTGTCGGTGCTGGAGCTTCCCGATGGGGAGGCGCACAAAGACTGGCCCGCGTTGAATGCCATCTTCGACCATCTGCTCGAGCGCGGCTGTGACCGCAAGACCGTGCTGTATGCCCTGGGAGGAGGGGTGGTGGGGGACATGACTGGCTTTGCCGCGGGTTGTTACATGCGAGGCATCCCGTTCGTGCAGGTGCCCACCACCTTGCTGGCGCAGGTGGACTCGTCTGTCGGTGGCAAGACCGCGATCAATCATCGTTTGGGCAAGAACATGATCGGACTGTTCAATCAGCCGGCCCGCGTGGTGTGCGACCTGGACACCCTCGCGACCCTGCCCCACCGAGAGTTGGTGGCCGGCTTGGCCGAGGTGATCAAGTACGGACCCATCGCGGACCCCACGTTTTTTGACTGGATCGAGGCCCACTTGGACGCGTTGCTGGCGCGAGATGCGGATGCGTTGGCGCATGCCGTGCGCCGTTCGTGTGAGATCAAGGCCGAAGTCGTGGGACAGGACGAACGCGAGGGAGGGCTGCGCGCCATTCTCAACTTTGGGCACACCTTTGGCCACGCGATCGAGACGGCTTTGGGTTACGGCACTTGGCTCCATGGAGAGGCGGTGGGCTGCGGCATGCTGATGGCCACCGACCTGTCGGTGCAGATGGGGCTGGTGGAAGCAAGCGTTCGGGAACGCATGCGCCAACTGCTTGTTCGGTGTGGCCTGCCCACACGTGCTCCCGACCTGGGTGTTGAGTCCTATTTGGCCCTCATGGGCCGCGACAAGAAGGCGCAAGCTGGCGAAATCCGGTTTGTGGTGCTTGAAGGCTGGGGTCGTTCGGGGGTCAGGCCGGCGCCAGATGCATGGGTGGCGGGTGTGATTGAGCGCGCCGTGAACGGTTGACCCTGCATGGCGCGCATGCCCCGCTTGGTGCGCGCCGGTGTGCCGCACCAGATCCTGCAAGATGGCCACAACGGCCAGGCGCTGGTGCGTGATGACGAAGATCGTCGGTTGTGGCGCTCGATGTTGGCAGAAGTGGCGCGGTCACATCAGATGGCCGTTCATGCCTGGGTGCTGCTCGATGAGCGTTTCCACCTGGTGGTCACACCCACCCGCCTCGACAGCTTGAGCCGTTTCATGCAGGACTTTGGCCGACGCTACGTGGGGCATTTCAATCGACGCCATGGCCGCAGCGGCACGCTGTGGAACGGTCGGTTTCGCGCCGGGTTGGTCCAACCCGGGGAGAGCTTGCTGCAGGTGATGCGTGCCGTGGAAACGGCTGCCGTGCGCGCGATGATGGTGGAAGATGCTCGGCAGTGGCCCTGGTCGAGTTTGATGCACCACCTGGGGGGGCCGAGCGACAGCCTGATCACCGAGCCCCCGGCATTTTGGGATTTGGGCAACACGCCCTTTGACCGAGAAGCCGCCTATCGGGCGCAGATGGAGGGTGGCGCCAGTGCCCCAACGGCCCTTGACATCGAATCAGCGGCCCGGCGAGGCCTGCCTTGGGGCAGCCCGGCTTTCATCGAGGCACTGGAGGTGCAAGAGGGTCGCCAACTCACGCCCCGACCTCGGGGTCGGCCCCGAAAACCCTGACCCCATCTTGGGGCCTGGCGGAAGTCCACAGCGGCTTGGGGTATGACTATGTCCCCATTTTGGGGCGCTTTAGGTTGGCGAACTATATTTAATCATCCTGACCCCAATTTTATTTTGCTGATCAGGGTTATCCAGGGGTATGCTGTCTCCCCCCGCCAGCCCATAGCCTGAGTCTCTCCATGAGCCCATTCACTGAACATCCGTCTCAACCCATCGGTCTTTATGACCCGGCGAACGAACACGATGCCTGTGGCGTGGGGTTCGTGGCACACATTAAAGGGCAAAAGGCCCATTCCATCGTCGAACAGGGCTTGAAGATCCTGGAAAACCTCGACCATCGAGGGGCGGTTGGCGCGGACAAGCTCATGGGTGACGGCGCCGGTATCTTGATTCAAATTCCCGACGAGTTCTATCGCGAGGAAATGACCAAAGTGGGCATCAGCCTTCCGCCCCAAGGGGAGTACGGGGTGGGCATGATCTTTTTGCCCAAAGAGCACGCGTCTCGCTTGGCCTGCGAGCAAGAGATGGAGCGTGCCATCCGTGCCGAGGGTCAGGTGCTGTTGGGCTGGCGTGATGTCCCCGTGGACCGAGACATGCCCATGAGTCCCACCGTGCGCGCCAAGGAACCGGTGATCCGCCAGGTCTTCATTGGTCGGGGCCCGGACGTCATCGTGCCTGACGCACTCGAGCGCAAGCTCTACGTGATTCGCAAGACAGCATCCGCCGCCATTCAAGCGCTCAAACTGACGCACAGCCGCGAGTATTACGTGCCCAGCATGAGCTGCCGCACGGTGATCTACAAAGGGTTGCTGCTGGCTGATCAAGTCGGTCAGTACTACCGTGATCTCGCCGACCCTCGCACCGTGTCTGCCCTGGCACTCGTGCACCAACGCTTCTCTACCAACACGTTCCCCGAGTGGCCCCTGGCTCACCCCTATCGCATGGTCGCCCACAACGGAGAAATCAATACCGTCAAGGGCAATTTCAACTGGATGAGAGCGCGCGAGGGCGTGATGAAGTCGCCCGTGTTGGGCGATGATCTCAAAAAGCTCTACCCCATCAGCTTCGAGCACCAGAGTGACACCGCGACCTTTGATAACGCGCTGGAGTTGCTCACCATGGCCGGCTACCCTCTGGCGCATGCGGCCATGATGATGATCCCTGAGGCCTGGGAGCAGCACGAGCAGATGGACCCGAGGCGCCGTGCGTTCTATGAGTATCACGCCGCCATGATCGAGCCCTGGGATGGTCCTGCGGCGATGGTGTTCACCGATGGCAAGCAAATTGGTGCCACGCTGGACCGCAACGGACTGCGCCCGGCCCGCTACCTCGTGACCGATGACGACCTCGTGGTGATGGCGTCTGAAACCGGCGTGCTGCCCATCCCCGAGAGTCGCATTCTCAAGAAGTGGCGTCTGCAGCCCGGCAAGATGTTCCTCATCGACTTCGAGCAAGGGCGCATCGTCGATGACGAAGAGTTGAAGAACCAGTTTGCGTTTGCCAAGCCCTACCGGCAATGGATTGAAAACGTTCGGGTCAAGCTCGATGACATTGAACTGCCAACGCCCACCCCCCCGGCGGCATCCAGCGAGTCGCTGCTCGACCGGCAGCAGGCCTTTGGATACACCCAAGAAGACTGGAAGTTTCTGCTCAGCCCCATGGCCACCCAAGGGGAAGAGGCCATTGGCTCTATGGGCAACGACTCGCCGCTTGCGGTGCTGTCCAACAAAGACAAGCCTCTGTACAACTACTTCAAGCAGTTGTTCGCGCAGGTGACGAATCCGCCTATTGATCCGATCCGCGAGGCCATCGTGATGTCGCTGAACAGCTTCATCGGCCCCAAGCCCAACTTGCTGGACATCAATGCGGTGAATCCGCCCATGCGTCTGGAAGTGACCCAACCTGTGCTGGACTTTGAGGACATGGCGCGGTTGCGGGCGATCGAACAGCACACGGCGGCCAAGTTCCGCAGCTACGAGTTGGACATCACCTATCCGCTGGAATGGGGGCACGAAGGCGTGGAGGCCAAGCTGGCCTCCTTGTGTGCCGAAAGCGTGGACGCCATTCGCAGCGGCCACAACATCCTGATCATCACGGATCGTCGATTGAGCCGTACCCAAGTGGCGATCCCCGCGGTGTTGGCCTTGTCGGCCATTCACCACCATCTGGTGCGCGAAGGAATGCGCACGACGGCAGGCCTGGTGGTGGAAACAGGGTCGGCCCGTGAGGTGCACCACTTCGCGGTCTTGGCGGGGTACGGGGCTGAGGCCGTCCACCCTTATCTGGCCCTGGAAACCTTGACACATCTGCATCGCGAACTCCCCGGAGATTTATCGGCCGAGAAGGCGATCTACCACTACATCAAAGCCATCGGCAAGGGCCTGTCCAAGATCATGTCCAAGATGGGCGTGAGCACCTACATGTCCT
>CAZCJB010000102.1:0-9742 GCA_964498795.1 uncultured Rubrivivax sp.
TATCCGCTCGACGCGGCCATTTTGTTCAGTGACATCTTGACCGTGCCCGATGCGATGGGTCTTGGCCTGAGTTTTGAGGCTGGCGAAGGGCCGCGTTTTACCCACGCCGTGCGCGACGAGGCGGCCGTGGCGGCGCTGGACGTGCCCGACCTGAACAAGTTGCGCTACGTGTTCGATGCCGTCACTTCGATTCGGCGTGCCTTGCAAGGGCGTGTGCCGCTGATTGGGTTTTCGGGCAGCCCTTGGACGCTGGCCTGCTACATGGTGGAAGGGCAAGGATCGGACGATTACCGGTGGGTGAAGTCGATGCTCTACAGCCGCCCCGACTTGATGGAACGTCTGCTAGACGTCAATGCCCGAGCCGTGGCGGCCTATCTCAATGCGCAAATTGAGGCCGGTGCTCAAGCGGTCATGGTGTTTGACTCCTGGGGTGGGGTGCTCGCCGACGGGGCCTTTCAACGTTTCAGCTTGCGCTACACACAACAGGTGGTCGCGGCCTTAAAGCGCACCCATGAGGGCCAGCGCATCCCCTGCATCGTCTTCACCAAGGGCGGCGGTTTGTGGCTGGAAGAGATCGCGGCGTGTGGGGCCGACGTGGTGGGCTTGGACTGGACGGTCAACCTCGCACATGCGCGCGCACAGGTGGGACACCGCGTGGCGTTGCAAGGCAATTTGGACCCCAATGTGTTGTTTGCGCCCCCCGACGCGGTGGCCCGCGAAGGACGCGCCGTGCTCGACAGTTTCGGTCGACCTCAACGTCCCGACGGCACTTGGGATGGGCATATTTTCAATCTCGGGCATGGCATCAGCCAGTACACGCCACCCGACCATGTGTCGGCCTTGGTGGAGGCCGTGCACCAGCACTCGCGCCGCTTGCGCCAGACTCCTTGATTGACGGGCCGAAGGCGGTGAGTGAGCACTCAGCCTCTTGACTTATCCCCATTTTGGGGACTTCGATGAAAGTGGGCACACACCGGCATAGGCGGGTGTGTGGAGCCCACGAATTGGCGCTAAGTGCTTGATTTTTAATGGGTTGGTGGAATGCCTAAAATTTCAGCAATCGAAGCGGGAATGCGGTAAATCAATGGTTTGTGGACGACGATGCCAGGTTTCCCACAAAGTTATCCACAAGTTTCGTGGACAACAGAAAAGTCTTTGCGGATCAGGCACTTGGCTACTTTTTTTGAACTTTGACCGAACTCATGCAGCCAAGTTGAGCTGAAACAACCGTGACACTGAGTCAGCGCACTGCAGTCGCCGTGGACACCCCGCAACACGCGGGGTTGTCGGGTTGTCTGGACTACGCCAGCGAGCAGCCAGTGTCGGCCGGCACCTTGGTGCGGGTGCCGTTGGGGCGCCGTACTGTCACGGGGATCGCGTGGGACCTGGCAGCCGATCCTCCACCCGATCCGGCGCGCCCCCTTAAACCCGTGGCGGAAGTGTTCGAAGGCCTCCCGCCCTTGCCCCAGGCGTGGCGAGACTTGGTGGCCTTTGCGGCGTCTTATTACCAGCGTGGCTTGGGCGAGTTGGCCTTGTCGGTGTTACCGCCCGAATTGCGCAAGTTGGACGGCGCGCAACTGTCGCGTCGCCTGGCCCGTTTGCACAAACGCCCCGCGGGCACCTCGAGCGAAGCCGACGATGCCCCCAGCCGCGCCTCAGCCCCACGGCCGGCGCTCACGCTCGCGCAGCAGTCGGCGCTGGAAGCTTTGGCCGTGATGGGGGCGACGGCGCCCCAGGGCGCGCATGGGGAATCGCGAACGGCCTTGCTGTTTGGCGTGACGGGCAGTGGCAAGACCGAGGTGTATCTGCGCGAGGCCGAACGGGTGTTGACCGCGGGCCGGCAGGTGTTGATGCTGGTGCCCGAGATCAATCTCACCCCGCAATTCGAGGCCCGATTGCGGGAGCGTTTTCCGCACCATGCGCTGGTGTCCTTGCACAGTGCCTTGACGCCAGCGCAGCGCCTGCAGGGCTGGTTGCGGGCTCATTTGGGGCAGGCTGACTTGGTGTTGGGCACACGGCTGGCCGTGTTCACTCCGCTTCCCCGCCTGGGGTTGATCGTGGTCGACGAAGAACACGACCCATCGTTCAAGCAGCAAGAGGGCGCTCGCTATTCGGCACGTGATTTGGCGGTCTATCGCGGGCACCTTGAAGCCGTGCCGGTGGTGCTGGGTTCGGCCACGCCTTCGCTGGAGACCTGGCAGCGGGCGCTGGAGGGCCGCTATCGCCGACTCACCTTGGCCGACCGCATCGGGGGTGGCGTGATGCCCGCCTTGCGGGTGGTGGACATGAACCGTCAACCCAAGGTGCGAGGCCAAAGCGCGCCTGCCTTGTCGGCGCCGCTCCTGGCCGCCATCGAGGATCGGCGGGCTCGGGGCGAACAAAGCTTGTTGCTGTTGAACCGTCGTGGTTATGCACCCGTGTTGCATTGCGGCGCGTGTGCCTGGAAGAGCCAGTGCCCGCATTGCACCGCATGGCGCGTGTTTCACAAGCTGGATCGCACGCTGCGCTGTCATCATTGCGGCTATACCGACCGGGTGCCCAAAGCCTGCCCCGAATGCGGCAACTTGGACATCGCTCCCGTGGGGCGTGGCACCGAAAAGCTCGAGGAGCAAATGGCGGCCTTGATGCCCGGTGCGCGTGTGGCGCGCATCGATGCCGACACGACCCGCCTCAAAGGTTCGCTCGACGCCCAGCTGGCTGCCGTGCATGAAGGGGAGGTCGACGTGTTGGTCGGCACCCAGATGGTGGCCAAGGGACACGACTTTCGTCGCATCACCCTGGTGGCGGCCGTCAATCCCGATGGTGCTCTATTTGCCAGTGACTTTCGAGCCGCTGAACGCCTCTTCGCCCTGCTGCTCCAGGCGGCGGGAAGGGCAGGTCGCGATGCGGCCTCCGCGGTGCACAGCGAAATGTGGGTCCAGACCTGGCATCCTCAACATCCGCTCTTCGCGGCCCTGCGCCGGCACGATTTTGAGGCGTTTGCCGAAGAACAATTGGATCAACGCCGTGCCAGCGGCTTGCCACCGTTCATGCACTTGGCCTTGGTGAGGGCGGAGGCCCGAGATGCAGCGACTGCGACCGCCTTCCTGCAAGAGGCCGCTTTGCGCGCCAACGTCTGCGGGGCGGTGGCGGCGGTCAAGGTCTACCCGCCAGTGCCGCCTCCCGTGGCCCGGGTGGCAGATGTGGAGCGGGTGCAAATGCTGCTGGAGTCGCCTTCACGTGGCGCCCTGCAACGGTTCCTGACCGATTGGCAAGTGCACCTGCACAGCCTGCGTGCGGCTCACAAAGGCGTGCTGCGCTGGGCCATCGACGTCGACCCCTTGAGCATTTGAATCAGGGCGATGTGTCAGCCCGCAGGGCGGACACCAAAAAACCAAGCCACGACCGAAAATGTGGCAAATGCACCCGAGGTGCTCCACAAGATGATCCTCGCGATGCGCCCGGTGTTCGCGCCATAGCGCTCGGTCAACATGGCCACATTGCTCGCACTGGGCAGAGCTGCTACCAGTGTGAGGGTGGTGATTTGCGAGGCCGTTAGCCTCGCACCCCAGGCGACGGCACCGCTCATCACCAAGAAGACCAGGCTCGGATGGACGAGCAATTTGATCAACACCACCGGCAACACCTGCGACACTGGCGTGCGGGCTTTGGGATCCAGGCTGGCGCGAGACAGCACCGCACCGATGGTGAACAAAGCCACGGGTGTGGCCGACTCTCCCAACATTTTCACAATAGGGGCCAAAGGGGGCAGCAGAATCCACTGCATGTAGGAGGCCAGCGCCCCGGCAGTGATGGCCCAGGCCATGGGATTGCGGGCCACGCCTTTCAGAGCGCGAAGCATGGCCACGCGTGCCCCTTGGCCTGCACCCCCTTGCGTTTGCGAAATGCCGATGCACACCGAGGTGGTGAAAATCATGTCGGTCAGCATCGTGCAGGCAATGGGCCCTGCGGCCACCGGTCCCATCAAGGCCAGCAACATCGGCACCCCCATGAATCCACTGTTCGGAAACGCCGCCACCAAGGCACCAAACGCTGCATCGGGCAAGGGGGTGGCCTTGGACCAAGTCACGGCTATGGTCAAGCCCACGATCACGCAGGCGCACGCCATGTACATCCCAATCACCGTGAGGTCCAGCAACTGCTTCACGGGCGTGTTCATACCGGCAAGAAACAACATGCAAGGCAGGGCGAAATAGAGCACGTAAGCGTTGAGCCCCGGGATGGCGCTGTCGGGCAAGAACTTCAGGCGCCCGGCCAAGTAGCCGCACAGCACCAGCGCGAAAAAGGGCACAGTCACCGAAAAGATGGTCCACATGGCAAGGCTTCCTGGATGGAAGTATCGCAGGTGGGGTTTTAGGGCCTCGCACGTCGCCAAGGATGGTCTGGGTTCACAATGACTGATTCGTCGATGTCTTTGGAGAGTCTCCTATGGTGGGAACGATACTGAATATCTTGGCCTCCCTGGTCGGGGCGATCGTGCGGCGCGTGTGGCGGTGGGCCGATCAAGGCCGTCGTGTGGTCTTGAATCTCGCATTCTTGGCCGTGGTGCTGGGTGGGCTGGGGGTGTGGCTGACGAGCGGACCGCCTGCGCTGCAGGACAAGACGGTGTTGGTCCTGGATCTGGCGGGCCCCTTGGTGGAGCAGTTTTCGGGCAGTTCTCGGGACGCCTTGCTGAGTCAGCTGCAAGACAACGAAAGTCAGCAAGTGAGGTTGCGCGACGTGATCGCGGTGTTGGATGAAGCAGCCAAAGACGCACGCATTTCGCGCGTGCTGCTGCTGCTCGAAGAACTGTCAGGCGGCGGCTTGCAGGCCCAGCGCGAGGTGGCCGCGGCCTTGGAACGCTTCAAAGCCTCTGGCAAACCCGTGGTGGCTTGGGCCACCGGCTATGACCAGAGACAGTACTACTTGGCCTCGCATGCCAACGAGGTGTATTTGCACCCCATGGGTGGCTTGATGATTCAGGGTTATGGGCGCTTGCGCAATTACTACCGCGAGGCCTTGGACCGGGTGGGCATCAGTGCCAACGTGGTGCGGGTGGGTAAATACAAGAATGCCGCTGAGCCTTACTTCGCCAGTGGCCCGTCGAAAGAAACCGAGGAGTCCGAGGCGGCCCTCTACGGCGCATTGTGGTCCGTCTACACCCAAGGCGTGGAGAAGGCGCGGCACCTGAGCGAAGGGGCACTCGGCACCTTGATTGCCGGCCTGCCCGCCTCGTTGCAGGCTGAAGGTGGAGACTTGGCTCAGTGGAGTGTCAAGCACAAGCTGGTCGATGGGTTGAAGACACGCGATGAGATGCGCAAGTGGCTCATCGAACTGGGCGCTGAAGATGCGCAACACAAGTCGTTTCGACAGGTGAAGTTTCACGACTACCTGGCTCAGATGTCTACGCCCTCAACGCGCGGCAAGGAGGTCATCGCGGTGGTGGTGGCTGAAGGGGAAATTGGAGACGGCGTGGCACCCGCCGGTCGCATTGGCGGGCGATCCACGGCGGAGTTGGTGCGCAAGGCGCGTGAGGACGAGCACGTCAAAGCCCTGGTGGTGCGGGTGAATTCTCCGGGGGGCAGCGCGCTGGGCTCGGAGCTCATTCGCCGCGAATTGGAAATCACCCGTGCAGCGGGCAAGCCCGTGGTGGTGTCCATGGGTGATGTAGCGGCCTCAGGCGGCTATTGGATTTCGATGGCGGCTGACGAAGTGCTGGCCGATGTGGCCACCATCACAGGATCGATCGGCGTCTTCGGCATGTTGCCCACGGCAGAACGCTTGATGGACAAGGTTTCCGTGCACGCCGCCGGTGCCGGCACCACTTGGCTCACCCACGCCTACGACCCCCGCAAGCCGGTGGACCCGCGATTTGTGAGGGTGGTCGAGGCGTCCATCGGGCGTGTTTACACGGACTTCATCGCCAAGGCCGCCGAAGCGCGCAAGACGACGCCTGCAAAGATTGACACGGTGGCCCAAGGGCGTGTGTGGTCTGGCGCCCAGGCGCAGGAGCGGGGGCTGATTGATCGCACGGGCTCCTGGGACGACGCGGTCCGATCAGCCGCCCAACGCGCCAAGCTGGGCGATGCCCCCAGGCTGCAATGGATGGAGCGAGAGCCCGGCCGTTTGGATCGCTTGCTGGGGTATTTCAAGACGTCCGTGGTGAAGGCTTTGGCAGAAGATGCGGTACAACGGGGAGCTTGGCCCTGGTACGCAATGCCGATGGGGGCGGTGACCCAAGACGCGGTGCAAGAAGTGGTTCAAGACTTGAGCTGGTTGCACAGCCTCTTGCAGCGCCGCCAGCCTTTCACGGCCGTGGTGCACTGCTTGTGCACGCCGGATCCTTGAGCGGCCTCTGGCCAGTGTCGGTCAAGGTCACACCCCACAATAGTCTTCAAGCTTTCTCTTGATCGTCCTAGCATTCAGGCTCCTGCCCATCGTCAATGAAAGCCCATGACCACGAGCACAAAAGCCGATCGCGCCCTTTGGAAGCTCTCTGCCACCGAGGTGGCAGACCGCATCCGCCGCCGCGAACTGACCGCGATGGAGGTCACTCGCAGCGTGCTTGACCGCATCGCGCAGGTCAACCCGCGCATCAACGCGCTGGCTGAGATCATGGCCGATGAGGCACTGGCGGCGGCTGACGCTGCCGATCAGGCGCAGCGCAGGGGCGAGGCCCTGGGCGTGTTGCATGGCGTGCCCGTGACCATCAAGGTCAACGTGGATACGGCCGGACATGCCACCACCGATGGGGTGGTGGCCAACATCCACAATGTCGCGACCACGGACTCGCCTTTGGTGGCCCATCTGCGTCGGGCCGGCGCGGTGATCGTCGGTCGCAGCAACACGCCTGCGTTTTCCTTGCGCTGGTTCACCGACAACGACTTGCATGGCCGTACGCTCAACCCCTTTGACCCTTTGGTGACGCCGGGCGGATCCAGTGGGGGTGCTGCGGCCGCAGTCGCCACAGGCATGGGGGCGATCGCGCATGGCAACGATTTCGGCGGTTCCATTCGCTACCCAGCTTGGGCTTGCGGGGTGGTGGGTCTGCGCACGACGGTGGGCAGGGTCCCGTCTTACAAGGCCAGCTTCCCCTACCGCACCATCAGCAACCAAATGGCCTCGGTACAAGGCCCGCTCACTCGCACGGTGAGGGATGCGCGCTTGGCGCTGGAGGTGATGTCCCAAGGCTCCCCTTTAGACCCCAACTGGGTTCCGGCTCCTATCGACCAGGACGATGGCGGCCAGCGGTTGCGGGTGGCCGTCTTCAAACACCATGCGGCGTATGACGCAGACCCCACCGTGGTGACCGCCTTGGAGCAGGCCGCGCGATGGCTGGCCGAAGCGGGGTGTGAGGTCGAAGAGGCCGAGCCTCCCCACTTTGAAGAAAGCGCGCAGATGTGGAGACAGCAACTCATGCAGGACATGCGCCGCGGAGGGGAGCCCGCCATCGAATCTTTGGGTGATGCGGCGGTCCAAGCGGCGCTGCGCGGCTATATGCACGGCCTGCCTGACTGGACCCGTGACCAGTATCTGGAGAGCCTGGCCCGTCGTTGGGCCATCGCACGCGACTGGGCTTTGTTTCTGGAACGCTACCCGGTGCTCTTGATGCCCAACTCGTGGCAGCGGCAGTTTCCGATCGATGCCGATTGCATATCTGTGGAGCGAGTGGAGCAATTGATGGCGGCGCAAAGCCCGCTGCTGGGAACCGCCATCTTGGGGTTGCCTGGGCTGTCAGTGCCCACGGGCATGGTCAACGGTCTGCCCACGGGCGTGCAGGTCGTGACCTGGCGCTTCCGAGAAGACCTGGCTTTGCGAGCAGGTGCCATCATTGAGCGCTCGGCAGCCTTCTGCGCACTCCATCATTTGAGCTCTTGACCGTGGACCACAGCTTTCTTTCGGCCTTTGTGCTGCTCTTGTTGGTGTTGGATCCGTTTGGATCCCTGCCGGTCTTTGCGGCGACGCTGCAGCATGTGGCACCCCACCGACGGGTGCGCGTGGCCCTGCGCGAGACTTTGATCGCATCTGCCATTTTGTGCGGCTTCATGTTTGCCGGCGGCAGTTTCTTGTCGCTCATGCACTTGTCAGAGCGTTCGCTGGAGGTGGCCGGTGGCGTGATCTTGCTGATCATTGCCGTTCGCATGATCTTTGCGCCGGAGGGGTCGGCATATGACTTGGCGCCTGGACGAGAGCCGGTGGTATTTCCCCTGGCCGTGCCCATGCTGGCGGGGCCTTCAGCCATGGCCACCGTGTTGCTCCTGGCTTCGCGACAACCTGAACGCGTGGGCAGTTGGATCTTGGCCCTGTCCTTGGCCATGGTGGTGTGTGGCGGCGTCTTGATGGCGGCTGATCGGATTCGCCAGTGGGTGGGGCCGTCGGTGGTGACGGCCGCCGAAAAACTGATGGGGCTGGTCTTGTCAGCCGTGGCGGTGGAAATGATTTTGGCGGGGCTGAAGCGTTACTTCTTTAGCGCCGGAGTGTGAGTGCGGGCTGCATGAACGCCCGAATGTTCAGGCAGTTTGCACCCCTGGCCGGCCGGCCTGCACCACATAGCGGCCTGCGCTGCGTACGGCGCTGTGAGGGTCACGCACGTTATCTACCGCGCGCAAGTCGGCTTGCAGGCTGTGGGCGTCCATGATGAAGTGCACACTGCCGCGCTGAGTCCCGTTGGCATAGAGCAGGTGGGGATTGTCAGCGCGAGCGGCGTTCAAACGGGACTGGGCGGGCCCGCGACTGGAGATGGACGTGCCGCAAAACTCAGCCCCCACGATCGGGCTGAGTGGATCGTCATAGTCGGTTTTGAGTTGGGCCACGTAGTGCGCGTGCACATCACCCCCTAGCGCTACCAGACCCTTCACACCTTGCGCGACGGCGGAGTTCAACAGGCGCTGTCGTGCGGGTGCATAGCCGTCCCATCCGTCGGTCCAATAGGTGGTGTCCCCTTGACGATTGCGGCCTGCCAGACGCGCCATGAGGGTTTGTTGTGCGAGAAGGTTCCAGACATGGTCCCTGCTCCAGGTGCGTGCCAGCCATTGCTCTTGCGCAGGACCCAATAGTGTGCGTGTGGGGTTCAACAGATCGGGACAGTCTCGCAAGGCCACGGTGTTGGAGCCGCCTCGACCGGGACGTGCGCACACCTGTGGGTCACGGTACTGGCGGTCATCCAGCAACAACACGCGGGCCAGACGCCCCCAATCCAAATGACCATAGATCCGCATGTGGGCACCCTGCGGACGCGCGGACTTGGGCAAAGGCATGTGTTCCCAATAGGCCTGATAGGCGGCGGCCCGTCGCTGCTCAAAGTCGATGCTCAGGCGTTCACTTTGCAACCCCGCATGGTCGTTTTCCACCTCGTGGTCGTCCCAGACGAACATCCAGGGACATGCGGCATGGGCATCTTGCAACAAGGGGTCGCTCTTGTAGAGCGCGTATCGATCACGGTAATCCTGCAGCGTGTTGACTCGCCCTCCTCTCGTGGGCCGCACGGCGCCCACGGCCGTGGGGTACTCGTAGATGTAGTCGCCCAAAAACATCACCACGTCGGGGTCAAAGGCGGTGATGTCGCGCCACGCGGCAAAGTGGCCATGGTCAAAGCGTTGGCAACTGGCGATGGCAAATCGCAAGGTGGCCTGAGCCTGCGGGACAGGAGCCGTGCGGGTACGGCCCGTGCGGCTTTGATCGCCGAGTGCGCGGAATCGGTACCAATAGTCACGCCCGGCCTCCAAGCCCGACGTCTGCACATGCACGCTGTGCGCCCAGGCCG
>CAZCJB010000103.1:0-9643 GCA_964498795.1 uncultured Rubrivivax sp.
CAAGCCTTCTTCCACCAACTTGGAGGCCGTAGGCTCCCACACCACGGCCGCATCGATCTTGCCGGCCTTGAAGTTGCTCGTGATGACTTCGATGTTCTGGTTCAGATAGGCTGCTGGCTTGACATTGGCCTTCCTGAACACCGTTTGCGCGTAGCGGTCTGTGCAGCTTCCCTTGGGAACAGCGACCTGTTTGCCATCGAGCCAGGCGATGGCTTCTTTGGCATCTTTGAAGCCAGGGGCATCCGTGCGGGTCAAAAAGATGTTGCAGTTGTCCTTGCCCAGACCCAGGGTGGCCACGATGCGCACATCAGCCACCTCTTGTTTGGTGGTCGACACGATGGCGGGCATGTCCCCCATGTAGCCAATTTGCTGCTTTCCGGCCAGCATCTGGTTCACGATCACCGCACCTTGCAGGCCCACTTGGAATTCCACTGTCGAGCCCGGAGGCAGGTGCTTCTTCCAGAGCTCCTTGCCGCGCATGGCCACGGCCGACCAAGCTTGGGCGTAGTAGGGCTGATATCCCACCACGAGGTTCACGGGTTCGCCGGGCTTGCCGAATGACTGGGCAAGCGTGGGCGTCGAGAGGGTGGCCGCAATCAGGGCCACGGCCAGGGACGCAACGCGTCCAACAATCTTGAAGCTCATTGTCTACCTCCTGTGTGGGATCAATTTATGGCTGTCGCGCTGGGTAGGCGCGGGGTTTTCTCAAATCACGGACCCGTTGGGGCCCTGCTTTTGCCTCGGCTTACTTGGCTCCTTCTGTTGACATGTAGCGGGTGATCACCGTGCACAACTTGCGAATGACTGCGTAAGCTGATGCGGGTGCTGATTCCAAGACTTTGAGGGTCTGTGCTCCGTTCAGGCGCAGGACCACTGAATCTTCATGGCATGTGGCACGGGCTATTCGGGTGGGCATGGTGTCGATCAGGGCTGCCCAACCAAAGAGTTCACCCTTTTTTAAAATGAATCCGGCGGCACTGGTACGCTCATCACGGCCAATGAGAAACTCGATGCGGCCCGACTGCAACACGTAAAAGTTCTCGGCAGGATCACCCACTCGGTACACATCTTGGCCCGCTTTGAATTCTTGCTTCACGGCCAGTTGCTCAAGATCGGTCAATAGCGCGTCCGGGAGGCCGGCGAAGAGCTCGCAGGCCTTGAGCGTGCTGTCTTCTCCCAACAGCACATCGTCGCCAGAGATAACCACGGAGTACTGTTCCAACGGCGCTTCTGCAAGGCCGACGGCATTGCCTGTATGGATGTCCCATTGCCACAGGTGCTGGTGGCACGTGAGGACCTTGCCATCGAAGAATCCTTCTCCGAGGTCGACATCTTGGTGGGGACAAATTCCCGCGTAGGCATACAGCGTGCCTTCAGCATTGGCCACCAAGACCTTTTGGCCATTGGGTAGATCCACACGTTTCATCCCATTCACTGGGACATCCGCCACCTTGCAAACCAGCGTCATGCTTGAGAGACCTCGAAAAATGCTGAATGTCAGCTGAACTTGTCGTATTTGATCTGATCGGCCGGTACCCGGGCCTCCAGAAGCAGGAATCGAATGCTTTGATCCACCGCAGGGGGCGGGCCTGCGATGTACGCACGTAAGTTTTCAAAGCGCCCCTGCATGCGGCGCTTGGCGACTTCATGGACAAAGCCGCGATCAAATTGAATGTGCGGATGCGAGGCCGCAAACTCAGGGCTGACGTCTTCGTCTGAGAACGCCATGGTCACCTTCAGCCGCGACCCCGCAGCTTGGCATAGCCCCGCAAATTCCTGGAGGAAAAAGGCGTCTCGCATCGTACGCACGCCAAAGAAGACATCGCCATCAAATTTCTCAAACTACCGATCTTGGACCGCCCGAGAGACGATGGACACCATGCCGGCAATCCCGCTGCCGCCGGCAATGCACAAGAGATTCTTGGCCACACTGGGGTGAAAGGTGGCATGTCCAAGTGGTCCAAAGATCTGGACCTCGCTGCCCTGCAGGCTGGCGTTCGATGCGAACAGCCAATCGGAAACCGCACCGCCAGGCTTTCTCTTCACCACGAAGCGCAATTGTTTGGGCTGCGCTTCAAAATTGACCATCGACCAACCGCGAAATCCGGGGATGCCTGGCGCCTGCACCAGCGCATACTGGCCTGCGTCAAAGGGCATGGCACGCTCGAGATCGACGTCGAGCAGCATCACATCATGGGTGAGCATCTTGGCGGTCGCAATATGCCCCTTCAATGTCTTGGGAATGCAGACCGCCGGGTCGGTGGGGTGCACGAAAGTTCCGACCTCGACCACGAGATCTGACTTCGGCGCACATTGACACATGAGAAATTCATCGGGCTGCTTGAGGTACTTTCGCCCGGGCGCCTCAGGCCATGCGTCTGCCAACTCGCCCTTGACCAACTTGGCCTTGCAGGTGCCACAGGTGCCGCTGCCGCATTCATAAGGCAGATCAACGCCGCCGGACAAGCCCGCGAACAGGACGCAAGAGACCTCGGTGGCATCGAATTGGTGCCCCCGGTTGCGCGCGTTGACCTGAATTTTCATGCGTCGATCAAGTCCTCAATCAGAAGGGAATGTGATAACCGATCCCGAGCATGCGCGTATCCAGGTGGATCCGCCGATCGGCGAGTTTGGCGACCCCTGAAGACAGCTTCACAGTGTCGTAGATCTTGCCAACGGCAAACAACTCTGTAAACCCGCCGTCGATGGTGGTCTTGTAGACCTGAAGGCCTGACACGACTTGCGCTGACTTGCCATCGGCGGCCACATCGACGGTGTAGACGGTCACGTGGCGCGAGATGGGCGAGTGGTCGCTGTTGTGTTTGGGCAGATTGGCAATAAGGGTTTCAAGCCCCTTGCGGTCATGCTCCAGGAAGATCATGTCCTTGCGGATTTCAGGACTGTGGGCCGTGATCTTGTAGTTGAACGACTCATCACACAACGAGAAGAAATCTGCGAAGACCTTCGCATCCAATGCCAGAGAGGCCTTGTAAATCGCCTCGGCGACGACCGTGCGGGTGTCGGTGCTGCCAGACATCTCAGGCCACCCTTTCCAATTTACCAATCTTGTTGTCGCCATACGGGTCGTAGGCGGGACGTCCCATGCGCTTGCTCCATTCGGCGTAGAAGTGGCGCATGCCGACCTCGTCGTGGATGGTGGAGTTTTCCTCGCGCCCATGGATCACCCACTTGCTGTCGGTGCCTGTGGCCATGGCCAAACCTTGCCCATACACCCCCAACAAGTCCTCATGCAGGTTGCGACCAAAAGGACCCCAGATGGTGTTGTGATCACGAATTCGCTGAGCGCGCTGCTCAGGGGTGTCGCTCTTCAGACCCAAACCACGGAACTCGATGATGACCTTGTTCGGCGCGATGGGGATGGCCGTGTCCATGCGCAAGACTGAGGTGCGCAGGTTGTAGGTCATGCCGGGGAACAGGTCGATCAGCACCCAACCCCCAGGGGCCAAGCCGGGCCAACCCACTGAGCGGTTGTTGCTGCCCTCATAGGCGTCGTACTTGATCGCCATGGACCCCACCGAGGCGTGGCCGTTGGCGTAACCGGTGTACTTGCGGTCGAAGTAGCCGGGCTGCATCATGCCGGTGGCACGATTGAAGTAGTGCATGTAATCGTGGTAGAACTCGCTGTTGGTGTCGTGCCAAAGCTTGTAGTTCGTCTCGACGACAGCCTTGTGGTAGTGGAAGACCTCCATGGGCTCTTGGAGGTGCTCGTCGAGCAGCTCCATGGCCGGACCAATGTACTCGCTGAGCGTGCAAGCATTGTCGTCGGTGGCCACCCACACAAAGCCGCCAAAACCGATCTCGGTGCGGACCTCGCGCAGGCCCGCATCGTCACAGTCATAACGGTCTTGGTAGCCCGCCTTGCCCCGCGAGATGTCGGTGCAGTTGCCTTTGGTGTCAAAGGACCAGGCGTGGAAGATGCAAGTGATGCGCTTGGCATTGCCCACAGGGTCATACAGCAAGGTGTTGCCGCGGTGTGGGCAGATGTTGTAGAAGGTACGCACCTTCATGTCCTCGCCGCGGGTCACGATCAGCTTGGAGCCGCCGGGGTGATTGAAGGTTCGGTAGTCGTTGGCATTGGGGATCTCGCTTTCGTGGCAAGCGATGATCCAAGTCTTGTTGAAGATCTTTTCCTGCTCCTCGCGAAAGAGCGCGTCATCCGTGTAAATACGGGTGTCTACAAAGTGGGTATTGGGAAAGTCGGGCTTTTTGTGCCATTGGGCAGAGTTGCGTGACATGGATGTGACTCCGGAATAGAACGTGGGTTGCTCAAGACTGCACCGATCGGAGCAGTATCTGTGCCAGGTCCCTGGCAAGGGGGTCGAATCGAAAATATCCTTTAGCGGCGAGGGGTTGAGCGCAATGCGCCTCCCGGCACACGTTTCTCTTGGAAACAGAGGCGTTTCGAATGAAACGACCGGGGGGCTTGCGCCCCCCCTCTTCTTGCACGCATGGAGGTGGGGCAGTGCCCCTCAGAACAGACCCACCACCTTGCCGTCGACCAGGTCAATCTTGACGGCCGAGGGCACTTTGGGCAGACCCGGCATGGTCATGATGTCACCGCACACCATGACGATGAACTCTGCGCCAGCCGCCAGACGGACCTCCCGGATGTTGACCGAGTGGTTCTCTGGGGCTCCGCGCAAGGAGGCGTCGGTGGAGAAGCTGTACTGCGTCTTGGCCACACAAATCGGATAGTGGCCATAACCGTCAGCCTGGAGCTTGGCGATCTGCGCTCTGACTTTGCTATCGGCGGTGACCTCTCCTGCGTGATAGATCTTCTTGGCGACCTTGTTGATCTTGTCCCACAACGTGTCATTGTCTTCGTAGACGAATGTGACTTTGGAGGGCTTTTCACAAAGATCAACTACCACGCGAGCCACCTCGGCCGCTCCCTTGCCGCCGTCGCCCCAATGCGTGGCCAACACCACAGGGACGCCCAGCTTGCTCATGCGGGCCTTGATCAAGTCGACCTCGGCCTGAGTGTCGGAGGTGAACTTGTTGATGGACACCACACACGGGATGCCGTAGTTCTTGCTGACGTTTTCGACGTGGCGCTCGAGGTTGACGATCCCCTTGGCCAAGGCGTCCACGTTTTCCTCGGTGATGATCTTGAGGTCTTGTCCGCCGTGGTACTTCAAGGCCCGCACCGTGGCCACAATGACGGCCGCACTCGGGCGCAGACCGCTCTTGCGACACTTGATGTCCAAGAATTTCTCAGCCCCCAGGTCAGCACCAAAGCCCGCCTCGGTGACCACGTAATCGGCCAACTTCAAGGCGCTTTGGGTCGCGATGACGGAATTGCAGCCGTGGGCAATGTTGGCGAAGGGGCCGCCATGGATAAAGGCTGGACTGTTCTCGAGCGTCTGCACGAGGTTGGGCTTGAGGGCGTCCTTGAGCAGCACCGTCATGGCCCCGTGGGCGTTCAGATCTCGAGCGGTGACCGGCTTTTGGTCCTTGGTGTAGCCGACCACGATGTTGCCCAAGCGCTGCTTGAGGTCGTCCAAGGAGGTCGACAGGCAGAAGATCGCCATGACCTCGGAGGCCACCACGATGTCAAAGCCGTCTTGTCTCGGATAGCCGTTGGGTGGGCCACCCAGGCCGGCTGTGATGTCGCGCAGCGCCCGATCGTTCATGTCGAGCACGCGTTTCCAGGTGATGCGTCGCACATCAATCCCCAGCTCATTGCCGTGGTGGATGTGGTTGTCAATCATCGCCGCCAGCAAGTTATTGGCCAGCTGAATCGCGCCGAAGTCGCCGGTGAAGTGCAGATTGATGTCCTCCATCGGGACCACCTGGGCATAGCCGCCACCCGCGGCGCCACCCTTCACGCCGAACACCGGACCCAGCGAAGGCTCGCGCAGACAAATCACCGCCTTCTTGCCGATGTGATTGAGCGCATCGCCCAGTCCCACCGTCGTGGTGGTCTTGCCTTCTCCGGCTGGCGTGGGGCTGATGGCCGTCACCAGGATCAACTTGCCTGACTTCCTGTCCTTGAGGCTCTCGAGGTACTCAAGAGACACCTTGGCCTTGTAGTGGCCATAAGGCTCGAGCTGATCGTCAGGGATGCCCAGCCGGTCCTGGGCCACCTTGGAGATGCGAAGCATCTTGGCTTTTTGTGCGATTTCGATGTCTGACGGCATGAGGTCTCCTGCTTGTGTAGATGTCAGTGAATGGGGGGTGGGGTTGATCGGCAATCAAGCGATCAAGTGCTGATCGCTTCGAGAGCTTGGGGGGCATAGGACTGGCCTCCGCCATAAGACACGCGCTCAGGCGTGGCACCCCCGGCGTCAACTCGGACGGCGCAGTACTTGAATTCGGGGATCTTGCCGAAGGGGTCCAGCGCGGGGTTGGTCAAGCGATTGGCGGCCGCTTCGTAGTAGCAAAACGGGATGAAGACCGCGCCCAAGGGTGTCCCTTCGTCGGCTCGGGTGTAAAGGCTGATCTCTCCGCGTCGCGACGCCACCGTGACAATTTCGCCCGCTTGGAGTCCCAGGCGGCGGATGTCGTCGGGGTGCATGCTGGCCACGGGTTCAGGCTCGATCACGTCGAGCACACCCGCACGACGCGTCATGGAGCCGGTGTGCCAGTGCTCCAACTGGCGGCCCGTGATGAGCACCATGGGGTAATCCTCGTCTGGGCGCTCATTGGCGGGAATCAGGTCAGCAGGCACCAGCTTCGCACGTCCTGAGGGCGTCGGGAAACGGTCCGTGAAGATCACCGGTTGCCCGGGGTCACCTTCGCGGGTGCAGGGATAAGTGACCGAACTCTCTTGTTCCAAGCGCTCCCAAGTGATGCCCGCGATCGAGTTCATGCCTCGACGCATTTCGTCAAAGATCTGACGCGGATGGTCATATCGCCAATCCAGACCCATGCCACGGGCGATTTCGTTGATGATCCAAAGATCGGGTCGCGCCTGTCCCGGCGGCTCCAAGGCCTTGCGGCCCATTTGAACCATGCGGTCCGTGTTGGTGACCGTGCCGTCCTTCTCGGGCCAGGCCGTGGCGGGAAGGACGACGTCGGCCAGATAAGCGGTCTCCGTGAGGAAGATGTCTTGCACGACCAAATGGCTCAAACCTGCCAGGGCCTCACGCGCATGGTTGGCGTCCGGGTCACTCATGGCCGGGTTCTCGCCCATGATGTACATGCCCTTGATTTCCCCGGCCGTTGCCGCGTTCATGATCTCAACCACCGTCAAACCTGGCCGGGGGTCGAGCTGGGTGCCCCAGAGCTTTTCGAATCTTTCTTGGGCTTGAGGATTGTCGACGCGCTGGTAGTCCGGATAGAGCATTGGGATCAGGCCGGAGTCGGACGCCCCTTGGACATTGTTCTGCCCCCGCAAGGGATGCAGACCGCAACCGGGGCGACCAATCTGTCCGGTCACCATGGCCAGCGCGATGAGACAGCGAGCGTTGTCCGTTCCATGGATATGCTGGCTGATTCCCATGCCCCACAAAATCATCGACGCCTTGCTGGTCGCAAACAGGCGCGACACCTCACGCAGCGTTTGCGCAGGGATTCCACAAATGGGGGCCATCGCCTCCGGCGAATAGGCCAGCACGTTTTCCTTCAAAGCCTCATAGCCGGTGGTGCGCTCGTTGATGAAGTCCTCGTTGGCCAACCCTTCGGTGACGATGACATGCAACATGGCATTGAGCATGGCCACATCGGTGTCCGCATTGAACTGCAGCACATGGGTCGCGTGGCGCGCAAGATCGGTTCGGCGAGGATCTGCCACGATCAGCTTAGCACCGCGGCGCACCGCGTTCTTCATCCAAGTCGCCGCGACCGGGTGATTGACCGTGGGATTGGATCCAATCACGAAGATGACTTCTGCGTGGGCGACGTCATTGACTTGATTGCTGACCGCGCCCGAGCTCACACCCTCCATCAGCGCCGCCACACTGGAGGCGTGACACAGCCGCGTGCAATGGTCGACGTTGTTGCTCCGGAAGCCTGTTCGAACCAACTTTTGGAACAGGTAAGCCTCTTCGTTCGAACCCTTGGCTGATCCGAAACCGGCCAAAGATCGCGGCCCATGGCCATCTCGCAAGGATTTCAAACCGCGCGCTGCAAGGGCCAGCGCCTCCTCCCAGGTGGCTTCACGAAAGACGTCTTGCCAACGGTCAGGATCCACCGAAAAGTCTGCATGCTTGGGCACACCCTCTCGACGAATCAGTGGTCGGGTCAGACGGTGACGGTGATGGACATAGTCAAAGCCGTAGCGCCCCTTGACACACAGTCGACCGTGGTTGGCCGGTCCGTCCCGACCTTCGACACGGACGATGCGGTTGTCTTTGACATGGTAGGTGAGTTGACATCCCACACCGCAGTAGGGGCACACGGAGTGAACCGCCTTGTCGGTGTCCACCAAGCCCGCACCCCGCGAGGGCATGAGAGCGCCCGTGGGGCACGCTTGCACGCACTCTCCACAGGCCACGCACGACGAATCCCCCATGGACACGTCCAGGTCGAAGACGATCTTGGAAGCGTCTCCTCGGTAGGCGTAGCCAATCACATCATTGCCCTGCTCCTCGCGGCAAGCACGCACACACCGATTGCATTGGATGCACGCATCCAAATTGACTGCAATGGCGGGGTGTGACAGATCGGTTGTGGGCTGCTCGCGCTGCGCGAATCGCACCTCTTGCACGCCCATCTTTTGGGCCCACCGATCCAATTCGGAATCGCGACGATAGGGTGAATGGGGCAAGCCAGTAGGTGCGACGTGATGGCCTTCAGAGGTCACACCTTTGGGCGTGTCCGACAACAAGAGTTCAAGCACCATTTTTTGAGCTCGAACGGCCCGTTCGCTGTCGGTGGAAACTTCCATGCCCGCCGTGGGAGCCCTGCAGCAAGAGGGCGCCAGCGTGCGCTCGCCCTTGATTTCCACGACGCAGGCCCGGCAATTGCCGTCGGCCCTGAGGCCCGACTTGAAGCAAAGGTGAGGCACCTCGAGGCCACAGCGCTGTGCCGCCTCGAGCAAGGACTCATCCGCACGAGCCTGCACCTCTTGCCCATTGAGCTTGAAAGACACCAAAGGCGCCGCAACTTCTTGAGGGTGAATACGGCTCATGGAGACACCCCTTTCAGCTCTTGAGGGAAATACTTGATCACACACAACACGGGGTTGGGCGCCGCTTGTCCCAGCCCGCAGATGGAGGCATCCACCATGACCTGCGACAACTCCTGCACCAAGGGCACGTCCCAGGGTCCTGTCTTCGCGTCATCGATGAGTTCGGTCATCTTGGCCGTACCCGTACGACACGGCGTGCACTGCCCACATGACTCGTGGCGGAAGAAGTGCATCATGTTGCGGGCTGCATCGGCCGCCCGGTCTTGATCAGACAGCACGATGACCGCAGCGGATCCGATGAAACATCCATGAGGCTGCAAGGTGTCAAAGTCCAAGGGCACGTCGCCCATGGATGCGGGCAAGATGCCCCCGGAAGCGCCTCCCGGCAGATACCCGTAGAAGGTATGGCCTGGCAACATGCCACCGCAATACTCGTCAATCAATTCCTTGACGGTGATCCCCGCAGGCGCCAAATGGACGCCTGGGACGCGCACGCGGCCTGACACCGAGAAGCTGCGCAGTCCTTTGCGTCCATGTCGTCCGTGTCCC
>CAZCJB010000104.1:0-9563 GCA_964498795.1 uncultured Rubrivivax sp.
TGACCGAATTGGGACTGCCTTACGAACGCGTGGAGGCGGTGTGGGGACGGGCCTTGTCGGCCGATGCCTTGTTGGGCCTTTACAGCGCCGATGACAACCGCAAACGGTTTTACCGCCCACTCTCTGCGGGCGAAATTGGATGCTATGCCAGCCACCTGCAGTTGTGGCAGCGCATGGTGGACCAGGCTGTGCGCATGGCCTTGGTGCTGGAAGACGACATGGCGCTGGACCCTCGCACGCCGGCCTTGTTGCAAGCGCTGCAGGCCAGTCCCAACGATTGGGACATGGTCAAGCTCATTGGCATGCGCCGAGCCGAGGTCGCCAAGTCCTGGCCGCTGATGGAGGGCTTTTCGCTGGTCGACTGCAAGCGGCTGCCCAGTCTCACTGGGGCCTATGTGATCCGAGGATCCGGTGCGACCAAGCTAGCCCGCCAAGCCGCGCCGTTTTCTCGCCCGATCGACGTGGAGCTGCGCCACTGTTGGGAGTTTGATCTGCGGATCTTGGCGGTGGACCCTTACCCCGCCCATGACAGCGAACTGGCGCAGCAAACGACCATTGGTTTTTCCAGAAAGCTCAGCGCTGCCGAGCGAATGCGCAAATGGCGCTATCAATGGCGGTACAGCCTGCAAAACGCCTGGCACCGCTGGCATCGTGTCTCACGATAGCCTGCCATGACACCACGGCCCGCATCCAAGACCGCCGCACGGGCGTGCACAATGGATCCCCATCATGAAGTCGATTGAGCCTGGCGAGAACCACACGGTCTCCACCCACCGCAGACCCTGTGTCTTGGTCAGCTGGGATGGGGCCAGCACACCGTGGTCCAAAGTGCATTTGGATGCGCCGGCCCAATTCGACTGGGTGTTGTTTGACTATTCAGGAACTTCCAAGGTCAGCCGTTTGAGCCGCGACGGCCACACAGCGTCGGTGTTGTCGAGCGCCACAGAATGCAAGGGGGAGATCTTCCAGGCGCTGGCGGATTGGTTGCTCTCCGGCGAGAACCGTGAGAGTGCGCCGCCCGAGTACGTGGGGTTGATCGATGACGACATCGTCTTGGGTGTGAGCGATCTCAACCGCCTGTTGCACCTGGCTCGCGTGGAAGGTCTGGACGTGTTTTCTCCGGTGCTCACCCATGACAGTCGATACACCCACCGCTGGAGCTTGCAGCAACCCCATCGGCTCTTGCGCGACATGGACTGGGTGGAGGTGATGATGCCTTTTTACCGCCATCAGGTGTTCATGGCGGCTGCGCCCCATTTCAAGGGCAACGTGTCGTCATGGGGCATCGACAAGTACCTCATCCCCACGATGCAGCAGCTGACCGGCTGCACCCGCACAGCCCTGGTCGACGCCGTGGCAGCCAGCCACCGCCGAGAAGTGACCAGCGGTCAAAAGCGGTATCGCAATGGCTGCACGGCGGGTGAAGAGCGTGAAGCCATGAAAGCGCTTTGTCTCTCGTTGTTGCGAGAACAAGCGCCTCAATTGCTGGTCACACCCTGGTTCCACCGCGTGTTTGTCCAGCGTCATGTGCGCAAGCGCGGTGAACAATTGGCCGCCGCGCTGGGTCGTCCCTTGCGGCGCTGGCTCGACCGAAGCACCTGAATTCCGCTGGCGGTTGACGGGCGGGTGAGAAGCAACCTCCCCCCTATGAGGGCCCGAATCATTGTGGGTCCTCACCCTTTCGCGTGACCCTTTCGCGTGACCCTTCCGCGGGTTTCATTCGGTGCCCTGAACTTGAAGAATCACCTTCAGCCCGTCATTCGGCGGGTGGGTACTTCAACCTGATCGTCAAGATCTTCATCCTGAGGGAGATTCACCATGAAACCTGCAAGACATTGGTTCATTGCACTGTGTGTTGCACTTTGCGCGCTGGCCAGCTCCGCCGCTTGGTCGGCTGTCGAAATCAATCGTGCCGGCCAAGCCGATCTCGAATCGGTCAAAGGTATTGGGCCCGCCATGTCGGCCAAGATCCTTGAAGCTCGAAAAAAGGGAGACTTCAAGAGTTGGGATGACTTGGTGGAACGGGTCAGTGGCATTGGCGATGGCAACGCCAATCGGCTGTCCCAAGCGGGCTTGACGGTGGCTGGGGCGGCTTACACCGCCCGGACTTCCGCCACGAGCAAATCGTTCAAAGGCGTGGCCAAGAAGCCGGCAGACACCACAACCTCCACCACCAAAGCGCCTAAAGCCTCCATGGCGCAATCCTGACTCGGATTGAAGGCACCAAGCCCGGGGGTTACGCCGCTGTGTCGTACACCACCTGGGCTTGGCCCCCATAGGCCACCTGGCGCCAGCGGGCCAAGGCCTCATCAGAGGGCCAGAACTGGCCGTCTTCGCCCAAATCGATTTCGGCCTGAGCTTGGGGACGCTCCACTAACAGTCTCACGCCCAGGCCACGGGTCAGCACCCCCTGCTCGGTGGGCACACGCTTGACCGGCCAAGTGCGAACCACCTCGGCCACGGGAGGCATGGCGCCATTCACTGACACGGCCAAGTACTTGCCAAACCGAGCACGCGCAGCAGGCAAATCCCAAAGTTGTTGCACATTGAAACGCAAGCCGCCCGAAAATCGATCGAGCTGAACACGCCCCTGCGCCATCAACAAAGCGTCTTCCACCAAGCTCTCTTTATTTGCATCCAGCAATTCTTCATTCACCACAGCTTCAATGGCGTCGGTGGCATCGTCCAGTTTGAAAATGCATGCTCGACCTCTTTGACCGTTGACCACCCGCATCTCGGTGACAATGCCGGCCAACAATTGAGGCTCTCGTGAGTCCAAGAGGTCGGCGATCTTGCGTTTGGCGAACTGTCGCACCTCGTGCTGCGCCTCGTCAAACAAGTGCCCCGAGAGGTACAAACCCAGGGCCGACTTCTCCAGCATCAAACGCTCTCGCAAAGTCCAGGACTCCGCTTGGGCCAAACTGGGTTCTTGGGTGGAAGAGCCGTGAACCTCTTGATCTTGCGGCCCAAAGTCGAACAACCCGCCTTGCAAGGCGTTCGCCTCCTGGGTGTCCGCCCAATCGAAGGCCAAGCTCACGCTGGCCAACAAAGCGGCCCGGTCGAGGTGAATGCTGTCAAAGGCACCGGCCTTGATCAAGGCCTCCACCACGCGCTTGTTGACCTTTTGCCGATCGACCCGAGCACAAAAATCGAACAAGCTCCTGAAAGGACCCCCACCTTGACCACCAGCGCCCTCACGGGCGGCCACGATCGCTTCGATGGCGCCTTGTCCTGTGCCCTTCACGGCTCCCAAGCCATATCGCACCCGGCGATCTTCCACCGGCTCGAATCGATACACCCCTCGGTTGACATCGGGCGGCTCGAAGGCCACCCCAAAGGTCTTGGCGTCATTGAGCAACGCCTTGAGTTTGTCGGTATCGTCCATTTCCACCGTCATGTTGGCGGCGTAGAACTCGGCCGGACCATGCACTTTCAGCCAGGCGGTGTGATAGGCCAGCACGGAATACGCAGCGGCGTGGCTCTTGTTGAATCCGTAGCCCGCAAAACGCTCCATCAGGTCGAAGACTTCGTCCGCCGTCTGCTCGGCAATGCCTTTGGCCGCTGCTCCTTCGCGGAAAATGGTGCGCTGTTTGGCCATTTCCTCAGGCTTCTTCTTACCCATGGCTCGACGCAACAGGTCAGCACCTCCCAGTGAGTACCCCCCCATGACCTGGGCCGCCTGCATCACCTGCTCTTGGTACACCATGATCCCGTAGGTCTCGGACAACACCGACTCCAGCAACGGATGGGGATAGTCGATGGGCTCGCGGCCGTGCTTGCGCGCACAAAAACTCGGAATGTTCTCCATCGGCCCCGGGCGGAACATGGCATTCAGGGCGATGAGGTCTTCAATGCGGCTGGGTTTGGCATCGCGCAACATCCGCTGCATGCCCGCCGATTCAAACTGGAATACCGCCTCGGTGCGTCCGTCCGAAAACAGTTGATAGACCTTGGCATCATCCAGGGGCACCGCTTCGAACGTGAATTGCTCCTGACCCGGCCTGCGCGACCGAATGAACTCTTTGGCCAATTCCAAAATGGTCAAGGTGGCCAGGCCCAGGAAGTCGAACTTCACCAAGCCGATGGCCTCCACATCGTCCTTGTAGAACTGACTGACGGCCGCGTCGCTCCCGGGCTGTTGGTAGAGGGGACAGAAGTCGGTGATCTTGCCCGGCGCAATCAACACACCCCCCGCATGCATGCCGACATTGCGCACCAAACCTTCTACGCGGGCGGCCAAGCTCAGAAGCTCGGCCACCTCTTCTTCAGCGGCCTCGCGTTGCTCGAGCTCGGGTGATTCCTTGCGGGCATAGATCAGACCGGGATCGGGCACTTCAGGCACTTGGGCCAAGGTGACCGACTTTCCCGGAGGTGCGGGGATGAGTTTGGCGAGGGAATCCACATGCCCATAGCCCATCCCCAACACACGACCCACATCGCGCAAGGCTGCCTTGGCCGCCATGGTGCCAAAGGTGGCAATCTGACTGACAGCATCGCGACCATATTTGGACTTCACATAGTCGATGACACGGTCGCGGTTGGCCTGACAGAAGTCGATGTCGAAGTCCGGCATCGAAATGCGGTCGGGGTTCAAAAAGCGCTCGAACAGCAGCTTGTATTGCAAGGGATCAAGATCGGTGATGCCCAGCGAATAGGCCACCAACGAACCTGCGCCAGAACCCCGCCCTGGGCCCACGGGGCAGCCGTTGTGGCGCGCCCATTGAATGAAGTCCCCCACGATCAAGAAGTACCCCGGGAACCCCATCTTCAGGATGGTGACAAGTTCAAACTCGAGCCGTTGCGCATATTCGGGCCGTCTAGCCTCACGAACCGCGGGATCGGCAAAGAGCTGCTGCAAGCGTTGCTCGAGTCCTTTGCCCGCCAAGTCACGAAAGTAGGTTTCGATAGGTGTGGGGGTCCCGTCTGGGCGCAATGGCGTCGGGAAATCGGGCAATTGAGGTTGCCCCAAAGTGAACTGCAGACTGCATCGCTGAGCGATGTGCAGCGTGTTGGCAATCGCCGACGGCACGTCGGCAAACAGCGCCTCCATATCGGCCTGCGTCTTGAAGTACTGCTCGCGAGAGAAGCGCTTGACGCGACGTGGGTTGGCCAGCGTCTCTCCTTCGGCAATGCACACCCGTGCCTCATGGGCCTCGAAATCATCCGGCGTCAGAAACTGAACGGGATGGGTGGCCACTACCGGAAGACCGAGCTTGGCCGCCAAGGGCACAGCGCGACGCACATGGGCTTCGTGTTGAGGCAAACCCGCGCGTTGCAGTTCGATGTAAAAGCGCCCTGGAAAAAGAGAAGCCAACCTACGGGCGCAGGTTTGGGCCTTGTCTTCGTCACCCGCCATCAGTGCCGCTCCCACAGCACCTTGGTCTGCACCGCTCAAGACGATCCAACCGGGAACGTTGTCCAGCCATTCCCAACGCACCCAAGCTTGGGCCCGCTGCACATTCGTTGTCCATGCGCGCGACAGCAGTTCGCACAGCTTGAGGTAACCCGCCGTGTCTTGCACCAACACCAACAGTCGCGACGGATCCTTGTCGGTGCCTTCGGGCTGCATCCAGAGGTCCACGCCGATCAGAGGCTTGACCCCTTCTTCACGGCAAGCCTTGTAGAACTTCACCGCGCCGAACAAATTGCCCAGATCGGTGATGGCCAGAGCCACTTGGCCGTCTTGGCGTGCGGCGGTGGCCACACCATCGATGCGCAAGGTGCTGTCGACGACGGAATATTCCGAATGGGTGCGAAGGTGAACAAAAGCCATGGGGACATTGTAGGGAGTCCCTACAATCACACCGTGCTGAAATGGTTCTTGTCCGTTCTTGCGACTCTCGTGCTCACCTTGGGCCTGTTGATAGTTTGGGCCTATGAACCTGATCGTCCGCTGAGCAGCCTGCGAGCGCGCTGGGCACCTCCGCCCAGCACCTTCATTCAGGTGGCGGGGGTGCAGGTGCACGTGCGTGACGAAGGGCCTGTGAACGACCCCATGCCCATCGTGCTCATCCATGGCACCAGTGCCAGCCTGCACACGTGGGACGGCTGGGCCCACGCACTTACCCAAACGGCGAAACGCCGAGTCATCCGATTTGATCTGCCGGGCATCGGGCTTTCAGGGCCGATGCCTCTGCCCTCGAATGCCCTGCCCGGGCAGGCCCCAGACTACAGCGGTGAGGCCTACGCCCGCTTCACCGTGCAATTGCTGCAGCACCTGGGAGTCGCACAGGCCGTGCTCGCGGGCAACTCTTTGGGAGGAGAGGTCGCTTGGCGCACGGCGGTATTGGCGCCTCAACTCGTACAAAGTTTGATCTTGGTCGACTCGGCGGGGCCCGCCTTCGTGCCAAAGTCCGTCCCATTGGGGTTTGCCCTGGCCCGCAACCCTGCTTTCACTTGGATCACGGAACATCTTTTGACCCGCGCACTCGTCAAGGTCAGCATCACCAGTGTGTATGGCAACCCGCAGCGGGTGACGCCAGAATTGGTAGATCGGTATTTCGAGTTGACCCTGCACCCAGGCAACCGACGCGCACTCACGCAAAGGCTGCAATCCTTTGTGCCAGGTCGAGGAATCCATGGGCTCAAGCAAATTCATCAGCCCACTCTGGTGATGTGGGGAGGACAAGACCGACTCATTCCACCCGAGGTCGCGCAAGAATTCTTGTCCCGCATCCCCACAAGCCGCCTCGTGGTCTATGAAGACCTGGGACATGTGCCGCACGAAGAAGACCCGCAACGCACCGTACGTGACGTCATGACCTTTTTGTCCTCCTCCCCTTCTTTCTCGACTGGAGCTGCTCGCCCATGAAAGCCCTTGCTGTCTCCGCTGCCCGCCCCGGATGGGGCTTGTGGTTGGGCGTGTGTGCCTTCGTCATCGTCCTTGGCACCGGTGGCTACCTCTACACAGGACGTCCCGATGCACTGAAAGGCCCTCCCGTCACGGAAGCGCAAAGCAATGACGGCATCTCACAAGAACAGCTCCAGGCCATGGTGCAAGGCTTGGCGCAACGGCTGCGACAACAGCCCGATGACGCCAAAGGCTGGGCCATGTTGGGACGGTCGTACATGGTCATGGGCCAACATGAGCAAGCCAAGAAGGCCTTGCAGGAGTTGGTGCGTTTGCGGCCCGACGATCCTTCAGCCTTGGCCGATCTGGCAGACGCCACGGCCATGGTGCAAGGTCGATCGCTGGAAGGCGAGCCCATCGGGTACGTGCGCCGTGCGCTCAAAATCGATCCGAAGCACGTGAAAGCCTTGGCCTTGGCCGGAACGGAGGCATTTTCCCGTGAGGATTACCTCCAGGCCGCACGCTATTGGGAGACCATCACCACGGTCGAGCCCGCAGAAAGCCCCGTGCATCAACAAGCCCAGGCTGGCGTGGAGGAGGCCAGACGCCTGGCCCAGTCCCGTGCCACCCCTTCCTCTCAGCGTGCCGCTTCGGTGAGTGGTACGGTCACGCTGAGCCCGGCTCTTCGCGCCAAGGTGGCGCCCGAGGACACCGTCTTTGTCTTCGCCCGGTCCGCCGATGGCAGCCGCGTCCCTTTGGCGATCTTGCGCAAGCAAGTCAAAGATCTGCCGCTGAAGTTCACCCTCGATGACAGCATGGGGATGGGCCAAGGACCCAACCAAGGATTGGCCGCGGCGCAACAGGTGATCGTGGGGGCGCGGGTCAGCAAGTCAGGCCAGGCGATGCCGCAGCCCGGCGACCTAGAAGGGTTCTCAACCGCCGTGCCCGTGGGCAAGACGGGAGTGCAGGTGGAAATATCCAGTGTGAAATGAGACGCACACCTTCTCAAGCGGTCGTCAACTTGGCCGGATCGACATTCGCCCCGCACACGATGAGCGCCACGCGTTCAGCCGGATCAGGCACCACCACCCCTTCAGCCAAGGCCGCGAGAGGCAAAGCGGCTGCAGGTTCGACCGCCAGCCTGAAGTCTGTCCACAAACGCTGTTGGGCTCGAGCGATGGCCTCATCGCTGAGCAAGTGAGCTCCTGCCACGTGACGGCGTGAAATTTCCCAGGCGATCGACCCAATGCGTCGCGCGCCCAATGAATCTGCCGCCACGCCCGACACCGGGACATCTACAGGCTCGCCTGCGGCCAACGCGGCGTGCAGCGTTGGGGCCAAGGTGGGCTCCAGCGCCTCCACCCGGCACCGACTCTCACACCACGCGGCGATTCCGCCGATCAGCCCACCCCCACCCACACTCACGAGGATGCGATCGGGCAAGCCTGCCTCATCTTCGATTTCTGCCGCCAGGGTACCCGCGCCTGCCACGACTTCAAACTGGTCGTAAGCGTGCATGAGCAGCGCGCCCGTCTTTTCTTGTTGCGCCAGGCAAGCGGCCAGGGCCTCTGGGTAGGCCGCTCCGTGCACCACCACCCGGGCGCCCAGGGCGGCCAAGCGAGCGCGTTTGGCCGGCGTGGACACCTCGGGCAAGAACACCTCGCAGGGCACCCCCAGGGACTTTGCCGCACAAGCCACGGCAATACCGGCATTTCCGCCTGAGGCAATGACGACGCCTGAACGCGGAATGGGTTGAGCGCGCATGCGATTGAACATACCTCGCGCCTTGAAACTGCCTGACACCTGAAGTTGCTCCAATTTGAGCCAGACTTCGCGCACATTCACCCCCAAGGAAGCCCCCGGCAAGCGCCACAAAGGCGTGCGACGTACATCGCCGGCGATGCGCATGTGGGCGGCCTGAACAGCCGATCGGTCAGGAATTTGAAGCGATAGTGGCACGGTGGTTTTGCCGCCCATGACGGCATGCAATGAGGGATCCGGCTATGCTACCGCCCATTGCTTGAAAGCTCCACATGCCGTCATCCCATACACCGTCTGCTGCGGGCCTGTCCTGGGCCCAACGCCTGGTTCGCTTCAACACCATCAGCGATCAAAGCAATCTGCCGCTCATCGAATGCATTGCGGAACACCTCCAGTCGCTGCACATCCCTTTTCGCCTCACCTACGACGAAGATCGCCGCAAGGCCAATCTGTTTGCCACCCTGGGTGAAGGCAAACCAGGCGGTGTGGTGTTGTCCGGGCACACCGACACTGTCCCCTGGGAGGGTCAGGCCTGGTCAATGGACCCCTTGAGTGGCCTCGTCCAGGACGGACGCCTCTACGGCCGCGGGAGCGCCGACATGAAGGGCTACATCGGTTTGGTCGTCGCGCAAGCCCAAGCTTTTCTCGAGGCCGACTTGCCTTATGCCCTGCACTTTGCATTCAGCTACGACGAGGAAACCGGTGGCATGGGTGCGCGACAGATGATTGCCGACCTGCGCGACGCGGGGTTGGCACCGCAGCTGTGCATCGTGGGTGAACCCACGGGCATGGTGCCGGCCACTGCACACAAAGGCGTGTACCGCTATCGATGCTGCGTGCGTGGCAAGGCCGCTCACTCTTCCTTGGCGCCTCACGCCGTCAATGCGGTGGAGTCGGCAGCTCGTGTCATTGCACACATCGCCGACCTGGGCGAGGCGTGGCGGCGTGACGGCCCGTTTTACGAAGGGTTTGATGTCCCTTGGACCACCACGGCCGCGTGCGTAGTGCAAGG
>CAZCJB010000105.1:0-9524 GCA_964498795.1 uncultured Rubrivivax sp.
CCTCACCAAGGCATCGAATACGTCTTGGTATTGGTAAAGCTCTTGCAAGCCTCTTGCACGCCTTCTTTGTACCCTAGGCCAGAGTCCTTGATGCCGCCAAACGGTGTGACTTCCAGACGGTAGCCCGGCACCTCCCAGACGTTGACCGAGCCCACGTTCAGCTCGCGGACAAAACGCATGATGTCGTCGAGGCGGTTGGTGCACACCCCTGAGGACAAACCAAAGGCTGTGGAATTGACCTGGGCAATGGCATCGTCCACGTTCTTGAAGGTGATGATGGGAGAGACAGGCCCAAAGGTCTCTTCCCACACCACCTCCATCTCACCCCGTACCTTGTCGATGAGGGTGGGTGAGTACGACGCACCGCGGCGCTGATTGCCGTGCAGCAAGCGGGCCCCTTGAGACACTGCATCGTTGACGCGACGCTCAAAGAGCTTGGCCGCCTGCTCATCAATGACCGTGCCCATGTCGACCTTGGGGTCCAGCGGGTCGCCATAGGTCCAGGCTTGCGTGCGTGCCAGCAGGGCGTCGGTGAAATCTGCGGCCACCTTTTCGTGCACAAAGATGCGTTTGACCGCCGTGCAGCGCTGGCCTGAGTTCTTGTATGAACCACCGGCGGCCAGCTCGGCGGCTTTGGCCACATCGGCGTCGTCCATGACGATGATGGGGTCGTTGCCGCCCAGCTCCAAAATCTGCCGCTTGTAAACCGCTTTGGCAGCGATGTACTTGCCAATGGGCACACCACCGGTGAAGGTGACCATCTCCGCGTGCTCATTGGTGAGCATCTCGTCTGCGATCTCTTTGGGGTCACCCGTGAGGACCGACAACATGGGCGGCGGCAACCCCGCCTCGTAGAGCACATCGGCCAGCAAGAGCGCCGACAGGGGCGTCTTCTCCGTGGGCTTGAGCACCATGCGGTTGTTGGTGGCCACCGAGGGCGCCACCTTGTGGATGACCTGATTGAGCGGATGATTGAACGGCGTGATGGCCGAGATCACGCCCATCAGCGGCTCGCGCATGGTGTACACGCGCCGCTGTTTGCCGTGGTGTGTGAGGTCGCAGGAGAAACACTGGCCGTCATCGATGAGCGCATGCTGCGCGGCAAAGAGCAGCACATCGCTGGCACGGCCAACCTCGTACATCGTATCTTTGATGCACAGTCCGGCTTCAAGGGTGATGGTGCGCGCAATCTCCTCTTTGCGTGAGGCAATGATGTCGCCCGCCTTCATCAGGATCTTGTAGCGCTCGTGGCGGGTGAGCGTGGGCTTGTAGTCGCGTGCAATCTTGAACGCCCGCTTGACATCCTCCACCGTGGCCTTGGGCACCGTGGCCACGACCTCGCCTGTCCAGGGATAGCGCACTTCGATGACGCGGTCGCTGAAGACTTTATCGCCCGCGATGCGCATGGGTTCACGGCGCACCGAATCGACGACCGAAGAAGAGGAGCTCATGAGGATTCCTTTGGCATTGATCACAAAAAATCAAGGGCTTTCGGCGCTCAGACACTCGTCGAGCACGTCAATGGCCCAATCCATATCGGCCTGGCCGACGATGAGCGGTGGGGTCCAGGTGAGGACATTGCCCATGGTGGTTTTGAAGGACAGCCCGCGGCTCAAGGCGCGGTACAGCACCCGCTCGGCGGCTGCCTTGGCGGGCGCTTTGCTGTCGCGGTCTTCCACCAATTCAATGCCGATGAGCAAGCCCCGTCCGCGCACGTCACCGATCAAGCGGTGTTTGTGCCGCAGCGCCTGCAATCGTTGCAATGCATGCGCACCGACCCGGGCTGCGTTGTCCACCAAGCCCTCGCGGTCGATCACTTCCAACGTCGCCAAGGCGGCCGCGGCGGTGACAGGATTCTTTTCGTGGGTGTAATGGCCCAAGGCATAGGCCCCGGCCAGATTCAAGTCGTCGCGGGCGATGCAAGCAGCCAGAGGCAAAGTGCCTCCTCCCAGCGCCTTGCCCAGCACGACGATGTCGGGTTGGGCGCCGTCATGCTCGGCCGCAAAGAACTTGCCGGTTTTGCCCATTCCCGTGGGGATCTCATCAAAAATCAACAAGGTGCCGTGAGCCCTGCAGGCGTCTTGCACGGCCTTCCAATATCCCGCAGGCGGGATGAACGGCACCGCACGCGCCGGCTCGGCAATCACTGCCGCCACATCGCCTTCGCGCTCCAACACATACTTGACCATGGACGCACAGGCCAACTTGCACCGATCCAGCATCGGCTGACCTTGCACATCCACCTCGTGCCCATATGCGCAGCGGTAGCATCCAAATGGCGCCACATGCTCGCTGCCCGGCAGCATGGGCCCCAGCCGCCCTCCTCTGAATAAGCTCTCCCCGCCCACGCTGGATGCGCCAAAGCCAGCGCCATGAAATGCATCCCAAAAGCTCAGGGTCTTGAATCGGCCCGTGGCCGTGCGCGCGAGCTTGAGGGCAACCTCCACCGCATCGCTGCCGCCGGTGGTGAAAAGCACCCGCCCCTTGTGGCCGGTGAGCGATTGAAACCTTGCAGACAGATCTTCAGCCAACTCCACCGCGCGGTGCGACGCGAAGCGCCGAGGGGCAAAGCTGAGCGCATCGAGCTGGGCCTTGATGGCCTCGATCACCTGAGGGTGCCCATGACCCACGTGGTGGACATTGTTGCCATGGAAGTCCATGTAGCGACGGCCGTTGAGGTCTTCGATGAACAGGCCTTGGGCCTTGACCACCGGCGCCAAGCACGGTGTGGACACCGACTGGTGCAAGAAGACCGCGCTGTCGCGTGCCAGCAAAGCGCGGCTGGCATCGTCGAGATGCTCGGCCTGCCAAGCCGCTCGCAAGGGCGTGCTGTTGATGTCGCCTTCGCTTTGCGAGGGCTCGTGAGCGTGAGTTTGTTGAAGGGTCATGGCGGGATGTGCACAGCCTTAGGCCGCGGCTTGCGCAATGCGTTTGCGTACCCACGCGGACAGCAGCTCGGCCACGATGACGATGGCCACGATGGTCAAGATGATGGCGCTGACTTGACGCGACTTGATGGTTTGCACACTCTCTCGCAGATAGTGCCCCATGCCCCCGGCGCCAAAGAAACCCACCACCGTGGACGCACGAAACACCACATCCCAGGTGTAGATGGCAATGCCAGCCCAGGCCACGCGCACTTGCGGCAATACGGCAAACACAAAGGTCTGCAAGTGACCCGCCCCCGTGGCGCGCACCGCCTCGACCGGCCCTTTGCGAATGGATTCAATGGCTTCGGCCATGAGCTTGCCGCCAAATCCAATGCAAAACAGCGTCATCGCCAAAGTCCCAGGCAACATGCCGAAGCCCACGATGGCCACCAAGATGATGGTCCAGATCATCTCGTGCACCGAGCGGCAGGCCATGACGAACAGGCGGCACACGGGGTACAACACCCTGCGATCTGGCGTCATGTTGAAGGAGGCAAACCACGACAGTGGCACGGCCAGGAGCAGTCCGACCACGGTCGCCACATAGGACATTTGAAAGGTGTCCACAATGGCCGAGATGAACTCCGGTGTGGTGACGTGCTCGAATTCAGGCGGCCAGTAGCGCCGGCTCAACACGGTGCCGATGCGCTCGAACAAACCCGGCAGGCGCTCAAGGTCGATGCGCAAGACCTCCAGCATCCAGGACAACAACCACAGCAAGGCCAAGGTGGCCAGCACGCGTGTCAGCACGGACTTGATGCGAAATCGCTTCCACTCAGGCAGGGGCCGGACGATGGGCGTCATCTTCAAATCACCCGCTTCCTGGCCCAGGCCGAGAACACCTCGCCAAAGACGATCAGGGCCAAGATGACGAAGATGACGGTGGCGATGCCCCCATAGTTGTAGGCCGCCATCTGCCGATGCAAGGCCAGACCCAAGCCGCCCGCACCCACCAGGCCCATGATGGTGGAGCGGCGGATGTTGACATCCCATTCAAAAATCACATTGCCAATGACCACCGGCAGCACCTGCGGCACGATGCCAAACATCAACACCTGAAGGCGGTTGCCGCCCACCGCCCGCATGGCTTCTACGGGCCCTTTATTGACATCTTCGATGGCTTCGGCCACGGTCTTGCTGATGAAGCCGATGGAGCGCACCGCCATGGCCAACACGCCGGCCAAGGCGCCCAAACCGACTGCAGCCACAAAGATGAGACCCCACACCACCTCATGCACCGATCGCGACAAGGTCATGAGGGTGCGGCCCAAGAGGTAGGTGAATCGACCCACCGGAGAAATATTGTCCGCCCCCAGCCACGCCACCGGAATGGCCATGATCGACCCTAGCAAGGTGGCCAAGGTGGCCATGAGCACGGTTTCGAGCGCAGGTTCCCACATTTCGGACAGCACCGACGCGTCAAAGTCAATGAAGCGCCTGGCGCCTTTGATCACGCCCTCCCAAGAGATGCGAGTCCAGTCGGTATCGCCCACCACGATGGCTTCCACACTCCAGGCCACCAACAGCGTGATCAGACCATAACGCGTATACCGCCATAGGCGAGAGCGACGGCGCGATGCCGCCAGCTGCGCGATCAAGGCTTCATGACGGTGAACCGCAGGAACCGCCGCGCTCATCACAATACTTCCATCGCGTAGATGTCGGCCAGGGCATGCTTGTCGACACTGCTGGGGGGGCCATCAAACTTCTTGATGCCGTCTTGCAAGCCGATGACGCGGTCACAAAACTCCAAGGCCAGATCCACGTCGTGGATATTGCACAGCACTGGCACCTTGAACTCTCGAGCGATGCCGCGAATCATGCCCATCACCTCGCGGGCAATCTTGGGGTCGAGTGCCGAGGTGGGTTCGTCCACCAGCAAGAGCTTGGGCGCCTGGATCAAGGCCCGCGCGATGCCCACACGTTGTCGCTGTCCTCCGGACAAGGCATCGGCCCGCTTGTCGAGGTGGTCGATCAAACCCACACGGTCCAACAGTTGCACGGCTTTGGCAATGTCATCTTTGCCGTAGAGACGAAACAAGCTGCGGAAATTGCCCATGTAGCCCAGGCGGCCGGTCAGCACGTTGTCGATCACCGACAGCCGGTCGATCAGGTTGAACTCCTGAAAGATCATGCCGATGTTGCGACGCTGGCGCCGCATCGCGCTCTCGTCAAGTTGCAACAGGTCTTGCCCGCCGAACAGCACCTGACCGCCCGTGGGTTCGACCAATCGGTTGACACATCGGATCAGCGTGGACTTGCCGGCGCCATTGGGCCCGATGATGGCCACAAAGTCCTCAGGTCCGACATCGAAGCTGATGCCTTTGAGAATTTCCTTGCCGGAGGTGTAACTGACCCGAAGGTCTCGCACCTCCAGCACGGCGGCCGCAGCCGACGAGGTCCGCTGATCCGAGGTCATGAGGCTTTTACTTGGTGGCTTCGCGAACGATGTCGTAGTCTTTGTCCGTCATCTTCACGATCTTCTCGGACTTGACGTTTGCCAGATACTTTTTGCCGTCTTCGTTTTGGTCCACGGCGAAAAAGGTGTCTGAGATCTTCTTGCGCAGGTCCTCGCACAAGGTGTTGCGATACACGAAGGGATCTTGCGGAATCATGGGAGAAAACCACAGGATATTGAAGTCCTCCAACTTGACCTTGCCAGCGTTGACGGTTTCCATGAACCGATGGGTGGCGACGAAAGCGGCGTCGACCTTGCCCTCAGACACCGAGATGGACGACAGGTCGTGCCCACCGGAATACACCACGCGCGAAAAGTAGCTCTTGAGCGCCGGCACATTGGCCGACTTGGGGAAGACCTTTTCGGGCACCAAGCCGCCTGAGGTGCTGGCGGGATCCACCAAAGCCAATACCGATCCCTTGAGGGAGGCAATGTCCGTGAACTTGCTGCCTTTCTTGGTAATGAGAGCCGCCTTGTACCCAGGACCGGCCTCTTGCACACCGTTTTTCAGCCGTGAATAGGTGCCGAAAACCTCGACCGTAGGGTCTTGCGCCTTGGCCAGCACATAGGCCTCAGGCCCCAACACCGCCACATCCACCCATTTGCCCAGCAGCGCCTCAATCACCGAGGAGTACGAGGTGGGCATGTAGAACTCGATCTTCTTGCCCGTGTTCTTGGAGAGTTGATCCAGGATGGGCTTGTAGTAGCCGAGTTCACGCACCGAGTCTTGCGTGGGCACCAACGAGAACTTCAAGACCTTGGGGTCTTCGCATTTGCCTTGTGCAAAGGCTGAACCGACCAGCGCCAGTGTGCACGCTGCAGCCACCATCACATGTTTGACCGATGAAAGTCGCATGGTTGTCTCCTCTTTTTGACTCACTGAACACATCAGGGCACGATCGCCGCCCGCAACACCTTGCGGTCTTCGGCATCCTTCATGGCTTGGCCCACTTGGTCAAGCCCGTATTTGCCATCCACCAGATCCTTGAACGGGAAGCGATGGCGGTTGACGGTGACAAAGTCCAAGGCCTCGATCAGGTGGCGAGGGTGGTAGTTGTGGACGCCTCGCAAGGTGATGAGCTTGCGCAAGATGAGGTTGACGTCAATGTTGACGAAGGAGTCGGGGTTGACCACGCCACCCAACACATAGTGACCTCCCGTGCGCAGCATTTGAATACCTGCCGGTATGACCGAAGGATAGCCACACACTTCGATGACCGCATCGGCGCCCTCGGGCTTGCACATTGATTTCACCTTCTTGACCAGGTCAGCTTCTGACATGGCGGAAGGATCCAAGACTTCGTCGCAGCCAAAGCGCTTGCCCAAGTCTCGGCGCGCGGGCACGGTGTCGATGCCGATGACCAGTCGAGCGCCCCGCGCCTTGGCAATGGCGCAGGCATACAAGCCCAGCAACCCCAGGCCCTGCACGACCACGGCATCGCCCATGCGGATTTCGGCCTTCTCGGTGACGCAAATCACCGTGGCCACGCCGCAGTTCACCGGAGTGGCTTCTTCGTCGGTCAAGCCGTCGGGCAGGCGCAAAATCCACGAGCGCGGCAAGATGTAGCAGTACTGGCCGAAACCCCCATGATGATGAGGCTCGGTGGTGACCGCCATGTGCCCGTACTTGTCGACGCCTGGAGACTTTTGCGGCAGGTCCAGCACCTCGGTGTAATAGCTGTTGCCGGGAATGAAGTATTCACTCCAGGTGATGCGATCACCCTGGCTCAAGGGGTCGCCCCGCATGTCGTGCGTGACGCCGTCACCCAACGCCACAATGGTGCCAATGATTTCGTGGCCCAGCACGCCGGGGGTGGGGTTGGGCCGGTGGCCCAGATAGGAGTGCACATCAGAGCGACAGATGGTGCACATGCGCACCTTCACCAACACCTCGCCGGGGCGCGGCTCACGCACCGGAAACATGCGCAATTCAAAGGGCGCATTGGGCTTGTCGTAAACGGCGACCAGACCTTCTTTCACATTGGAGGTCGTGCTCATGATCACAACGTCCCGTTGATGGCAAAGTCAAAGATCTGGTAGCTCTTGAGCGTCATGCCTGCCGCCTTGAGGCGGTAGGCATCGTTCAAGGGCTTGTTGACGATGAATGGGACTTTGGCCTCCGACACGCCACCATGCGTCCGCAGACGGTGGCCCTTCAGGCCTGAGAGGTCATGATTGCCTGCAGACGCGCCGATACAAACGTCTTGGCGAGAGATCACAGCAACGTCACCTTCGCGATCAGGGGGCATGTCAAACATGCGACAAACCGCTTCGCGGTCGAGCGCCAATTCAATGCCGTCGATGCCGGCGATGTGATCGATGATCTGCCGCGCTGAGACTTTGCCGCGCGACCACACTCGCACAAAACCTCCCAAAGAACCGTGATGGCCCACAAAGGCGTCTGTGATGGGGCAGATGACGATGGTCTCATCCTTGCCGAACTTGGCGTCGAGAATGTCTTGGAGCCAGATGACGTTGGGCTCACCCGCTTCGTTGCTCTTGTCGCTCATGCCATGGTCAGCCGTCAAAGCGACTGTGGCGCCAAGGGCTGCCAGGCGACCCACACAATCGTCGAGCTTTTGATAAAAGCGTCGCGCGTCAGGTTCTTGCGGCGCCCACTTGTGCTGGACCCAGTCGGTCAGCGAGAGGTACAGCAAGTCGGGACGACGATCTTGCAGCAACTTGATGCCGGCTTCGAGCACGAAGAGCGACAGCTCCATCGAGTACATGCCTGGCTTTTCCATGCCCAGCCATTCCAGGGCGTTTTCGATGCCGTTTTCGGCCATCGTGCAACGCTCGACAAACTCCGTCGAAAACGACACATGTCCCTTGGAGCAGTCCAGCCCCTTGGCGAGCTGCTTGCGCAGCTTGTCCTTGGCCGTGATGGACACGACACGCGCTCCCGCCTCGGCAAATTTGGTGATGATGGTGTCACCACGCAACAGCTCGGGCCCAGTCATGACCACGGGCTGCCAAGTCGATGTGTCCAGGTAGTAATTGCCGGAAATACCGTGCTTGGACGTGGGCGTGCCCGTGATGATGGACATGTTGTTGGGACACGTGAACGATGGCATGGAACCATCGGCCACAGCCGCATAGCCTTCTTTCACGAAGCGCTCAATGTGGGGGATGGATCCATCGGCCAGGAACTGCTGCAAATAGGCCGGGTCGCCGCCATCAATGCACACCACCACCACCGGGCGCAGGGGCCAGCGGTAATCGGTGCCGTTGACATTCACAGTGGGTTTGCTCGAACTCATGGGATACAGACTCTTTCAAAGGAGGATGAAAAAACGATGACAGGACAGGGCATGCAGGGATGAGGGCGGCCTTGATGTTCTAAAGGCCGTCGGCAGGGACGACAGACCCGGACGATTGCTTAAGAGAGGCTTGCAGCCGCTGCCGACTGACCAAAACATGCTCGGTCATCAAGCGCTCGGCCAAGGCCTCGTCGCGCGCAGCGACGGCGTTGACGATCTCTTCGTGCTCGTGGGTGGACAGGGGGATGTTTTCCACGCTGCGAGAAATGGTGGCGCGGCGGTAGAGGTCGAGCTGGTTGATCACGCCCCGGTAATTGGCCATCAAGGCGTTGTTACGGGCGGCGCGCACCAAGATGTCGTGAAACTCCACATTGAGCGCGAAGTAGTCATCGGTCTTGCGGCTCTTTTGCACCTGGTGCATGCGCTTGACCACCGAGCGCAACTGCTCCACCTCATCGATGGCGATGCGCCGCGCGGCCAGCCGCCCAATCAGCCCCTCGAGCGCTGCGCGCACTTCGTAAAATTCGCTGGCTTCTTCAAGCGAGACCTGGCGCACGAACACGCCGCGGTTTTTCTCCACCCGCACCAGCCCGGCTTGGCTCAAGGCCCTGAAGGCCTCACGCACGGGGCCCCGGGACACTCCCAGGTCGGCCGCCACATCGGCCTCGTTGAGTTTGGCGCCAGCCGCAATTTCGCCGGAAATGATGCGCCGCTCAAGTTCGGTTTGCGCCAAGGTGGCCAGGGAATGGGCCCGCAAAAGCTCAATGGCCTGGGCGGCGGATTCCGAACCCTTGTCTGAGCGTTTGACCACTTCAGCGTTCATGGTGCCTCCATGCTAAGGCTCTGTTTGCAGATTGTCAACAAAAAGCAAAATCA
>CAZCJB010000106.1:0-9369 GCA_964498795.1 uncultured Rubrivivax sp.
GTTCAGTCCTCAAATGCGCATGGGCATGACCACGTACTTGAAACCCGGTTGATCGGGGACGGTGATGAGGGCACTGGCGTTGCCATCTTGCAACTCGACCTTCACCATCTCGGCCTGCATATTGGCCAACGCGTCCATGAGATAGGTCACATTGAATCCAATATCGATGGTGTCGCCTTGGTAGTCGATTTCGATTTCTTCCTTGGCCTCTTCTTGTTCGGCATTGCTGGCGACAATGCGCAAGACGCCGGCCTCAAAGTTCAAGCGCACACCCTTGAACTTTTCGCTGGTGAGAATGGCCGCGCGCTGCAAGCTCGACAACAACGGAGCTCGCCCCAGGACCACCGCATTTTTATGGCCCTTGGGGATGACGCGGTTGTAGTCGGGGAACTTGCCCTCGACCAGCTTGGTGACAAACTCCATGCCTGAAAAAATGAACTTCGCCTGGTTGTGGGCGAATTTCATTTCAATGGAGGCCTCGTCACCTTTTTCACCCTTGAGCAAACGCTGCAACTCCAGGACTGTTTTGCGCGGAAGAATGACTTCTTGGCGGGAGGGCACGTCGCCCTCCAAGGTCGTCTGGGCCAACGCCAAGCGGTGACCATCGGTGGCCACCAAGGTCAATGTCTTGCCCTCGGCAATGAACAAGATGCCATTGAGGTAGTAGCGGATGTCGTGCACGGCCATCGCGAAGTGCACCTGGTCGAGCAAGTCTTTGAGAGTCTTTTGAGGAATAGAAAACGCGGGGCCAAAGTCGACCGCCTCATTGACCAGCGGAAAGTCCTCAGCAGGCAAGGACTGCAAGGTGAAGCGGCTCTTGCCTCCTTGAAGGGTGAGCTTGTTTTGGGACGCTGACAGCGACACCGTTTGGTCACCTGGAAGGGTGCGAAGGATGTCGATGAGTTTGCGCGCACCCACGGTCGTGCTGAAAGTGCCGTCGTCACCGCCGAGTTCAGCCACCGTACGAACCTGAATTTCAAGGTCACTCGTGGTGAGTTCAAGGCTCGCACCGTTCTTTCGAAACAACACGTTGGCCAAGATGGGCAATGTGTGACGGCGCTCCACGATGCCCGAGACCGACTGCAAGGCACCCAGCAGTTGCTCCTGCGTTGCTTTGAGAACAATCATGATGTTTTTCAATGTTTAAAAGTAGTGGTCGTAGTAGGCCGCAGGATCGGCTGTGGAAAACGTGATTTTCGCTTGTTTTTTCAAGGATTTAGCGAAAACAAAAGCCTGTGGGTGAGAGACTGGTCTACGTGGGCGACTTTGGGGATAAATAAGGCGCTGGCGCCGATCTTGTGGACAACTGCGGACTTGTCCTGGACTCCTCCACAGGGTTGTCCAGCTGCGTTCATCCTTTGAGCGTTTGCTCCAGCACGTGAAGTTGTTGATTGAGTTCGCTGTTTTGGGTGCGGTCGGAGGAGACTTTCCTCACTGCGTGCAGTACGGTGGTGTGATCTCGTCCTCCGAAGAGCTCGCCTATTTCTGGCAGGCTCTTTTTGGTGAGCTCTTTGGCCAGGTACATGGCCACTTGGCGCGGATGAGCAATGCTGGCGGGCCGCTTCTTGCTGTACATATCGGCCACTTTGATTTTGTAGAAATCAGCCACTGTCTTTTGGATGTTTTCCACTGAAATTTGCCGGTTTTGGATGGACAACAAATCGCGCAGGGCTTCGCGGGCCAAAACGATATTGATGTCCTTGTGGCTGAAGCGGGCATAGGCCAAGACCTTGCGCAGCGCACCTTCGAGTTCACGCACATTGGCGCGGACATTTTTGGCGATGAAAAAGGCCACATCCTCTGGCATTTGGGTGCCTTCAGCCTCTGCCTTGCGGATAAGTATGGCTACGCGCATTTCCAGCTCAGGCGACTCGATGGCCACGGTCAGGCCCGAGTCAAAGCGAGAGGTCAAGCGCTGATCGATATCGGTCAAGCCCTTGGGGTAGGTGTCGCTCGTCATGATGATGTGCGCACGCTTGGCCAAGAGGGCCTCAAAGGTGTTGAAAAACTCCTCTTGCGTGCGCTCCTTGCCGGCAAAAAACTGCACGTCATCGATCAGGAGCAAGTCCAGCGAGTGGTATTTGGCCTTGAGCTCGTCAAACGTCTTGCGCTGATAGTTCTTGACCACATCGCTGATGAACTGTTCGGCGTGCAAATACAGCACACGGGCGCTTGGACGGTCATGGAGCAAGGCGTTGCCCACCGCATGCACCAAATGGGTTTTGCCGAGCCCCACACCTCCGTAGATGAACAAGGGGTTGTACATCACACCAGGGGCTCCCGCCACGTGTAGTGCGGCGGTGCGGGCCATCTGGTTGGCTCGGCCGGCGACCAACGTGTCGAAGGTCAACGCAGGATTGAGCTTGTGCGCTGTGGCGCTGGGGGGCGGCGCGAGTGGCGGCTCGTTCGCGAGCGCCTCCCGCTCGGTGGAGCGGCGAGTCTCACCGACGGACTCGGCGGTCGGAGTCTGGGCGGCCGCAAGGCTCGGCGCGCGCGACTCGCGGGCTTCGCGAGGCGCTAGGCTGAGCTCCAAGCGCACGGGGTGGCCCGCCAAGTCGCTGAGCAAAGACTCGATGCGCGAGGCATATTGCGATCGAATCCAATCCAGCTTGAAGCGGTTGGGCACGCGCAGGGACACCACCGCGCCCTGTTGCGGATCGTCTTCCACCATCGGTTCCGGCAAGGGGCGGATCCAGGTGTTGAACTGTTGTTCGGGAAGTTCGGCCGCCAAGCGGGCGCAGCCGCGGGACCATAGAGAGGGAGTCATTGTGGACAAGTACTTTGCATCAATCCGGTGAGCGCGCCTTTTGCGATCCCGGGTGCGTAGTTATCCACAATTTTGGCCCGCCCGTCAATGCCCGGTCAAACCCGCAGCCTGTGGTGCAAGTGTTTGAGCCCAAAAGGGATTTTTGTTATCATCGCGGGTTTCCCGCTCAAAAAACGCTGCCTGACAGCACATTCGGTACAAGCACCATGAAGCGCACTTATCAACCCTCCAAGACCCGTCGGGCCCGCACGCACGGCTTCCTGGTTCGCATGAAGACCCGTGGCGGCCGAGCGGTCATCAATGCCCGTCGCGCCAAGGGCCGCAAGCGTCTGTCTCAGGTCTGACCTGCGGCCGACCCCTCTCGCATGATCGGCCGTCTGCAGCAGGCCGCCGACTTTCGCCGCTTGCTCGATGCCCCCGTGCGGCAGCGAAGTACTCACTTCGCTGTTCACTATTTGCATGCGGACCTGGCGAGCCCGGCGGAGCACGGCGTCAAGCCCGCCCGAAGAAAGTTATCCACAAGTCATGAACCGACTTGTTCAGGGTCTGTGGATGACCTGCCGACGGGGCGCTGGTTGGGATGCATGGTTCCCAAGCGGCACGCCCGCCGCGCCGTGACCCGCGCATTGATCAAACGCCAGATGAGGTCCGTGGTGGGCGCGCACGAGCACGAACTCCCTTGGGGCCAGTGGTTGATCAGGCTGAGTCGGCCGTTCAGCCCGCAGGACTACCCGTCGGCGGCGTCTGAGGCGCTGCGCCAGGCGGCCCGCAGGGAGTTGGAGCGTTTGGTGGGCGCGCTCACGCACCAAGAGGAGGCTCCCGCATGACCCGCATGACCTCGGCCGCCATCTCTTGGGTGGCGGCCTTGCAACACGCCCCGCAGCGCCTGCTGATGGCCGGGGTGCGCGCCTATCGATTTTTTCTCAAGCCTTGGTTGGGCCATGCGTGTCGCTTCGAACCCACGTGTTCGCAGTACGCGCTGACGGCCTTGCAAGAACACGGCGCGCTCAAAGGTAGCGCGTTGAGCGCTGGGCGGCTGTTGCGCTGTCATCCCTGGTGTCAGGGGGGATGTGACCCCGTGCCGCCCAGACCCTTGTTTCCCCGATCAGACCGGAATCGCACACCATGAACGATACGAGACGCACCATTTTGTGGGTGGTTTTCACCATGTCTTTGTTCTTCTTGTGGGATGCATGGAACAAACACACGGGCCAACCGGGCATGTTCGGTGGGCCGCGCCCAGCCGCGTCCGTGCCAGCAGGTGCGGCGGCGGGCGCCTCGGGCGTTCCCGCGGCCAGTGCCGCCAGTGCCAGCGCACTCGCTCAGGTGGCCACACCGACCGCTCCCACAGGGGCAGCAGCAGCCCTTGCGCCCAGCGAAAAGATCTCGTTGAAGACCGATGTCTTGAAGGTCACCGTGGACACAGTGGGCGGCACGCTCACGTATGTGGAATTGTTGAAGTATTCGGATCAACACGATCCGGCGCGGCCCATGGTGCTGCTGGACCAAAGTGCCAAGCGGCTGTATTTGGCGCAAACGGGGCTCATCACCTCGGTGCCCGGCGTGTCTCTGCCCAACCACTTGAGCCCCATGACGGCGACCACACCGCAGCGAGAGTTGGCCACTGAAGCCCAAGACTTGGTGCTCAAACTAGAGTCAGCCGCCATCGAGGGCCGCAAGCTCGTCAAGACCTACACCTTCAAGCGCGGCAGCTATTTGGTGGACGTGAAACACGAACTCGTCAATGAGTCGGCTACCGCCGTGACGCCACAACTGTATGTGCAACTGGCGCGAGACGGCAATGCGCCCGAGGGGGAGTCGTCTTTTTATTCCACCTTCACGGGGCCGGCGATTTACACGGACGCCAGCAAGTTCCACAAAATCGACTTCAAGGACATCGACAAAGGCAAGGCGGAGCATGACAAGTCCGCCAACAATGGCTGGATTGCCATGGTGCAGCATTACTTCGCCGCAGCATGGTTGCTGCCAAGCGCGACCACGCGGGAATTCCGTACCGCCAAAGTGGCGGACAACCACTACACGATTGCCATGGTGTCCACGCTTGGCGAGGTCGCTGCAGGGGCGACTGGCGCGCAGACGGCACAGTTGTATGTCGGCCCACAAGAAGAAGATGCCCTGTCGGCCTTGGCGCCCGGGTTGGAGTTGGTGAAAGACTATGGGTGGCTGACGGTGATCGCCAAGCCGCTGTTTTGGTTGCTGAGCAAATTGCATTCGGTGCTGGGCAATTGGGGGTGGGCCATCGTGGCCTTGGTGGTGCTGCTCAAGGCGGCCTTTTACTGGCTCAATGCCAGCGCCTACAAGTCCATGGCCAAGATGAAGGCCATCAACCCGCGTGTGATGGAGCTGCGTGAACGCTACAAAGACGATCAGCAAAAAATGCAGCAGGAAATGATGCGCATCTACCGCGAAGAAAAGGTCAACCCGCTGGGGGGCTGTTTGCCGATCGTCGTACAAATGCCCTTTTTCATCGCGCTGTATTGGGTGCTGTTGTCGAGCGTGGAAATGCGCAACGCGCCTTGGGTGGGATGGATCACCGACTTGGCTGCCAAGGACCCGTACTTCATCTTGCCTGTGTTGATGACGCTGTCGTCGCTGTTCCAGACGTGGCTCAACCCCACCCCACCTGACCCCGTGCAGGCCAAGATGATGTGGATCATGCCGTTAGCGTTTTCCTTCATGTTCTTCTTCTTCCCGTCGGGCTTGGTGCTGTACTGGCTGGTGAACAACCTGCTATCGATTGCGCAGCAATGGTTCATCAACAAGCGCCTGGGGGTGCTGAACCTCTGAAGAGCGGAACTTGCCATCCCCCACCTGCGGGATGGCGTCAGCGGTGCCTGCCCGCGAAGATGCCATCTTGCGGGTGACCCGGCGCAGCTGTCCTTCGGAACGGCTCAAAACGGCTCAGGAGCTCAGCCCTTGCCAGCCCAGCCCAGTGCGGGTGGGGGCGGCTCCACCCCGCGCCAAACTGCGCCGATGCCCTCAAAGCCGGGGACAATCCCATCCATGTCTTCTTTGGCTTTGTCTCAACGGGATGCGCCCATCGTGGCGGTGGCCACCGCGCCGGGGCGCGGGGCGGTGGGCATCGTGCGGGCGTCGGGGCCTGATCTCACGCCCTTGATCGCCGCGGTCTGTGGCGTCGACTTGCCCCCCCGGCATGCCACCCACTTGGACTTTTTGGACGCCCAGGGCCAGGCCATCGACCGGGGCTTGGCGTTGTACTTTCCGGCACCGCACTCATACACGGGGGAGGACGTGCTGGAGTTGCAGGCCCATGGCGGCCCGGTGGTGCTGCAATTGCTCTTGGCGCGTTGCTTGGCAGCCCTACCGGGGGCCCGCTTGGCACAACCGGGAGAGTTCACCGAGCGGGCTTTCTTGAACGACAAGCTCGACCTGGCGCAGGCGGAAGCCGTGGCCGATTTGATCGATGCCAGCACGGAAACTGCGGCGCGCTCGGCGGGTCGCGCGCTCGCGGGAGAGTTCTCCCAACGCGTGAACGCGCTGAGCCAAGGTGTCACCGCCTTGCGTATCTTGGTGGAAGCCACCTTGGACTTTCCAGAGGAGGAAATTGATTTTCTTCAGCGCTCCGATGCGGCAGGACAACTACAAGCGCAGATGCAAGGCGTGAGCGCCTTGCTGCAACAAGCGCGGCAAGGCGCGTTGTTGCGAGAGGGCTTGCGGGTGGTGATTGCCGGTCAACCCAATGTGGGCAAGAGTTCGCTGCTCAATGCCCTGGCGGGGGCCGAGTTGGCCATCGTGACACCCATCCCGGGCACCACGCGAGACCGGGTGAGTGAATCCATCCAAATCGATGGCGTCCCCTTGCACATCACCGACACCGCGGGCCTGCGCCCCCAGGCCCACACGCACGATGAAGTGGAACGCATCGGCATCGGTCGCAGTTGGGATGCGATCGTCATGGCCGATGTGGTGTTGTTCCTGCATGACCTCACACGCTACGGGCGCGACCCCGGGTATGACGCCGTGGAGCGCGATATCTTGGCGGAGATCGCCTTGCGCAAGCCCGCAGCCGTGCCGATCTTGAATGTATGGAACAAAGTGGACGCCGGCGTGTGGGTGGACGCGGCGCGCGACAGCGTGGCGGTCTCTGCCCAAACAGGGCGTGGGCTAGAGCGCTTGCGTCAAGCCTTGTTGCAACAAGCGGGGTGGCACACGGCCCTCGATGGATTGTTCATCGCTCGGGCGCGGCACGTACAGGCCTTGAAGAGGTCTCTCGATCACCTGACGCAGGCCGAGTGGCACCTTGGCCAAGCGCCTTTTGCGCTGGACCTGGTGGCCGAAGAGTTGCGCTTGGCGCATGAGGCGTTGTGTGAGATCACGGGGGTTTTCACCGCCGATGACTTGCTCGGGGAGATTTTCGGCAAGTTTTGCATCGGTAAGTAAGGCCGATCTTCATCCTGCGGCGACGGGGTTCGGCAGGCCGAGTGTGTGGTTCAAGCCTTCAAGCTGGCGGCGCAAACGCAAGGATTGGGGCTGTGCCTGCATCAGCGGTTGCAGGCGGTTGTGGGCGCCCGCGCCTTGCCCACTGCGCACCAGGGCATCCAAGTGGATCTGCTCGAAGAGGTCGCGCTGTGCGTGGCTGCCGCCGATGCTGACCAAGCGAGGCAGAGCGAGCTCCAAGGCGTCAGCCGCCTCGCGCCAACGACCTTGGGCGTGGGCCCACAGACCCCGTGCCGCGGGGACTGCCACCCGTTGCCAACTCTCACGGGCTGCTTCGGGGGCCGTGGGCGCGAAGTCTTCAATGCGTTGCAACAGGGTCTGCGCCTGCGGGTGCTCAGCCCGCGCCAAACCATAGAGGTACTGAAGATCCAAAAAGGGCTGCACCTGGTCTGCGGCGTGGGGCTCGATCCACGGGGCCAACTCCAGCCAGCGCGACCCCACGTCCGCGCCGGCCAACTCCAAGCGCGCCAGAAGAGACACCGCGTTGATTAGGTCTTGGGTGTAGGTTTTTTCCACCCCCCAGACCTGCTCGTCGTACAAGTTCAAAACGGCGGCGTCATCGCCCAACTCCAACAGAAACACGGCCAAGTGCCACCAGTTGTGCGTGCGCATGAAGGACGTCAATCGATGCCAGCCGGCGCTGCACGCTTGCAAAAACTCAGCGCCTTGTTGCAGCCGTCCACGCGTGAGCTCAATGTGGGCGATCGCGTGCTGCGCCCAAGGCTCATCGGCACGCAGGGCCAGGGCCTGATGGGCTGCGGCCTCGGCCTCGTCGAGGCGGTGACACTGCTCAAACGCAAACGCGAGCATCCCGTGGGTCCAGGCGATGTCGGCCGCAGCCGCGCGCGCCGGCAAGGCCATGCGCAGCATGGCGGGGGAGTCGCCCAGGTTGAACGCAAGGTACTGTGCGAGCTTGAGCGATGCCAGATCGCGCGGGTGGGCGCGCACCACCGCAGCCAGGGTGTCCATGGCTTGGTGCAGGTCGCCATTCACCCAGGCGCTCACGGCGTGCAAGACGTCTTGCTCGCGGGGGGTGGCTTCAAGCTGTGCGGCACGGGCCCGCGCCAAATGCACCCGCGCACCCGCCGGGCCTTCGCGGGATTCGGAAAACATGTGCAGGGCGGCCGCGTAAGCTTGCACGAGCGCGCTGGAGTCCTGCTCGGCACACGGCAGTACGTCCAAGATGCGCGGCTCATAACCCAAGAACCCTTCGATGAAGCCGTGCACACCCGCCAGGCTGGAGGGGTCCTGCAAGCTCACTGGAAGCTCGAAGGGATCGGTCAATGCCATCGGCCCAACCCCAACCACTGCACCGCCAAGGCCTCGGCCACTTCGATGCCATCGACCCCGGCTGACATGATGCCGCCGGCATAGCCTGCCCCTTCGCCGGCGGGATACAAGCCACGGATATTCAGGCTTTGGTAGTCTCGTCCGCGCGGAATGCGCACGGGCGACGAGGTGCGCGTTTCCACCCCTGTGAGCACGGCGTCAGGCCGTGCGAAGCCGCGAATCTGTCGATCGAAGGCAGGCAAAGCTTCTTGCAGCGCGGCGATGGCGTAAGGTGGCAAGCTTGGTTGCTGGCGATCGCGCGTGCCGGTGAGATCGGTCAGGTGAACGCCGGGCTGGTAAGAGGGCTCGACATCGCCCAAAGTGCGCGAGGGTTGGCCTTTGACAAAGTCGGCCAGCAGTTGTCCTGGAGCGCGGTAATTGCCACCCCCAAGCTCGTAGGCACGTGACTCCCAAGCCCGTTGAAAGGCGATGCCGTCCAACGGATGGACGGGCCCTTGGGGATCCTCACCGGGCCGATGTTGACGATAGTCTTGCGGCGAAATTCCCACGACCATGCCTGCGTTGGCATTGCGTTCAGCGCGCGAGTATTGACTCATGCCGTTGGTCACCACGCGGTCCACCTCCGAGGTGGCCGCCACCACCGTGCCGCCAGGGCACATGCAAAAGCTGTAGACCGATCGGCCGTTTTTGGCGTGGTGCACGAGCTTGTAATCGGCGGCGCCGAGCAGAGGGTGGCCGGCGTAGCTGCCAAAGCGCGCGCGGTCGATCACCCCTTGAGGATGTTCGATGCGAAAGCCGATGGAAAAGGGTTTGGCCTCCATCTGAACGCCACG
>CAZCJB010000107.1:0-9363 GCA_964498795.1 uncultured Rubrivivax sp.
CGGTGGAGCCCTGCAAGCCCGAGGTGGCGCAGCGGCACAGCGGCTACCTGGTGGGAGGTACGTCGCCATTTGGCTTGCGCAAGGCCATGCCCGTCTACGTCGAGGACACAGTGATGGACTTGGCCAAGATCCATATCAATGGAGGCCGGCGCGGATTCTTGGTGGGCATCCAACCGAGCGTGCTCACTGAAGCACTCGGCGCTCGGCTGGTGCACTGCGCGCTATGAACGAGATGAAGGTCAGAGACGATACACTCCGCCCATGAGCTTGCTGTATGCACTGGCGGCCATCCTCGCGGCCTATCTGGTGGGATCCTTGTCCTTTGCGGTGATCGTGAGCCGCCTGATGGGCTTGTCGGATCCCCGCAGCTATGGATCCGGCAACCCGGGGGCGACCAACGTGCTGCGCTCGGGCAACAAGTGGGCAGCTTTGTTGACCCTGGTGTTGGACGCCCTCAAGGGCTACGCGCCGGTGATGGTGGCGCTCGCATGGCACGATCGCTGGGGCTTGGGCGACATGACCTTGGCGCTTGTGGGCTTGGCGGCCTTCCTGGGGCATTTATGGCCCGTATTCTTCAAGTTTCAAGGGGGCAAAGGGGTGGCCACGGCTGCAGGGGCTTTGTTGGCCCTGAACCCGCTGCTGGGTGTGGCCACGTTGCTCACGTGGATCATTGTGGCGGCCTTCTTCAGGTACTCGTCGCTGGCCTCTCTCGTGGCGGCGGTGTTTGCGCCCTTTTATGAACTCTTGATCTGGGGCGGCGGCGAGGTCATGGTCGCCCTGGTGCCCATGTGCCTGCTGCTGATTTGGAGGCATGAGAGCAACATCCGCAAACTCCTCTCTGGCACAGAGAGCAAGATTGGTCAAAAGCACTGAGCAAGGACACTCTGAAATGGTTCAACGATTTGATGTGGGCACTCGCCTGTCCGACATGGCGGTTTACAACGGCGTGGCCTACTTGGCCGGGCAAGTGGCGCGAGACCCCACCTTGGACATCGTGGGTCAGACCCGCGATGTGCTGGAGCAGATTGACGCCTTGTTGGCCCGTGCCGGGACCGACAAAACCAAGATTTTGATGTGCCAAATCTTCATTGCCGACATTGCAGACTTTGCCGGCATGAACTCGGTGTGGGATGCGTGGGTGCCGGCCGGACACGCGCCGCCTCGGGCCACGGTGGAAGCCAAGCTGGCCGCGCCTCAATATCGCGTAGAAATGGTGGTGACGGCGGCGATCTGAGTCGCCCTACGCCGTCAGTCGTGGGCTGACAGGCCCAGCAGGGCCGGATCACCTCGACCCACGCGGGTCAGCACCGGCTCGTCCCCGGTCAAGTCGACGATGGTGGTGGGCTCCATGGGGCATGCTCCCGCATCCACCACCGCTTGCAACACTTTTTCAAAACGGTCGCGGATGTCATCCGGGTCGTTCAAGGGTGCCGCCTCGCCCGGAGGGATGAGGGTGGTGGCCAGCAGCGGCGCACCTTGCTCCTCCAAGAGCGCTTGGGTGACGCGATGGTCGGGCACCCGCAACCCGATGGTGCGACGAGACGGGTGCGATACGCGGCGAGGCACTTCCTTGGTGGCTTCCAGGATGAAAGTGAAAGGCCCTGGCGTGCCCAGCTTGAGCAGGCGGTATTGGCGATTGTCCACACGGGCATAACTAGCCAGTTCACTCAGGTCGCGGCACAGGAGCGTGAGGTGGTGCCGTTCATCCACTTGCCGAATGCGGCGCAGGCGCTCGACCGCGGCTTTGTCATCGAGTTGACACACCAAGGCGTAGCTCGAGTCGGTGGGAATGGCCACCACACCGCCGCTCTTGAGAATTTGCACCGCCTGCTTGATCAGTCGACCTTGCGGGTTGTCGGGGTGGACGTGAAAGAATTGAGACACATCGCCATTTTCAGGGATGCAACCCCTCGTTGAGCTGACACTGCGCTATGCTCAGCGTCCATGAAGTGGATCGTGCGTTGGCTGCTGTTGGCCGCATCCTTGTTGCTGGTGGCGCAGATCTATCAGGGGGTGGAAGTCAAGGGCTTTGGAGCGGCCCTGGTGGCTGCCCTGGTGTTGGGCCTGTTGAACATTGTCCTGCGCCCGATCTTGGTCTTCTTGACGCTGCCCGTCACGTTGGTGACCCTGGGCCTGTTCTTGTTCGTGATCAACGCCATCACCTTTTGGGTCACGGCTGAAATGCTCGACGGATTCAATGTCACAAGCTTCCCCGCCGCCTTGGTGGGATCGATTCTCTACAGCGCGTGCAGTTTGATCATTGAAGCGGCTTTGGACCGCTTGTTTTCGATCCCGCGCGCTTGATACGGTCCTGCAGCGCTTGCCACACCGGGGTGAGTTGCCCCGGGAGGTCGGGCAAGTTCCCCAAGTCAGTGTGGCTCTCATTGGGGGCGTGAAAGTCGCTGCCACGAGAAGCCAGCAAGCCGAACTCGGTGGCCATGTCGGCATATTTCACGGCTTCGGCCGCGCTGTGGCTGCCGGTGATGACTTCCACACCCCGTCCACCGTGCGCTTTGAACTCGGAGAAGAAGGCGTATTCCTCGGTGGGGGTGAAGCGATAACGTGCAGGATGCGCGATGACCGCCACACCACCGGCCTGGCCGATCCAGTGCACCGCCTCCCCCAACTTGGCCCAGCGGTGGGGCACGAAGCCTGGTTTGCCCTCGGTGAGAAACCGGCGAAAAACCTCTGAGGTGTCGGCGCACACGCCAGACTCCACCAAAAATCTTGCAAAGTGCGTGCGGCTGATGAGGTCGGGGTTGCCCACATAGTGCAAGGCGCCTTCATAGGCACCGCGAATGCCGACCTTGGCCAGTGCCTCACTCATTTCTTGGGCACGTTGGGCGCGGCCGCCTCGCGTGGCGGCCAAGCCGGCGGTCAGGTTTGCATCCTCGGCGTCGAAGCCCAGCCCGACGATGTGCACGGTGACATCGGCAAAGGTCACCGAGATTTCGCACCCCGTGAGGTAATCGAGCCCGATTTGATGCGCCGCCTCCATGGCGCGGCGCTGTCCGCCAATTTCGTCATGGTCGGTCAGCGCCCACAACTCCACCCCATTGGCCTTGGCGCGAGCGGCCAGGGCTTCAGGCTCCAGCGTGCCATCCGATACGGTGGAGTGGCAATGCAGGTCGGCGTTGAGCAGGTTCATGGATTTCATGCAGTCGGCCCTTGCATTGTAGGCAGAGCTTCACGCATTGCCCCCAGTTCCAACCGGCTCTCACAGCGCTCGGCCAGATGGGGGTCATGGGTCACCACGACGAAGGCCGTGCCTTGCTCCCGCGCCAGGTCCAACATCAAAGAAAACACCGACTCCGCCGTCGCGCGGTCTAAATTGCCCGTGGGCTCGTCGGCCAAGACGCAGGCCGGCCGCGTGACCAAGGCGCGTGCGATGGCCACGCGCTGGCGCTCACCGCCTGACAATTGCGCGGGGTGATGCAAGACCCGGTCTTGCAGCCCAACACGTTCCAGCACCACACGCGCCTCACGGCGTGCCGAGGCCGTGTCTTGACGCCGGATGCGCAAAGGCATGGCCACGTTGTCCAGGGCATTGAACTCGGGCAACAGGTGGTGAAATTGGTAGACGAATCCCAGGTGACGGTTGCGCCACAAGCCCTGGTCGCGAGCAGACAGCTGTGCCATGTCCTTGCCCATCAGCAGCACCCGACCCCTGCTGGGGGCCTCCAAGCCTCCGAGCACATGCAGCAAGGTGCTCTTGCCCGCACCTGAGGGACCCACCACGGCCATCGTCTGCCCCGCCTGCACCGTGAGGTTTACATCCTGCAGCACTTGCACGTCCAAGGCCTCGCGACCTTGCCCTTCGCGGTAGCGCTTGTGCAAGCCCACGGCCTGGAGCACTTCATTCATAGCGCAGGGCCTCCGCCGGGTTGACACGGCTGGCCCGCCAGCTGGGATACAAGGTGGCGGCAAAGGCCAGCGCCAAGGAGATGAGCGCAATGGGGATGATGTCGCTGGCCAATGGTTGGCTGGGCATGCGACTGATCAGGTAGATGCTGCCTGGCAGGAAGGCCACGCCCAACGCCCTCTCAATGGCCGGGACGATGACATCGATGTTGCAAGCCACCAGCAGGCCCAGCCCCACGCCGCTGAACGTGCCGATCACCCCGGCCAAGGCCCCTTGCACCACGAAGATGCCCATGATGGAACTGGGGCTTGCGCCCAATGTGCGCAAGATGGCGATGTCTGAGCGTTTATCCGTGACCGTCATCACGAGGGTGCTCACGAGATTGAAAGCCGCCACCGCCACGATGAGGGTGAGGATGATGAACATCATGCGTTTCTCAATCTGGACGGCGTCAAACCAGTTGCGATTGGTCCGCGTCCAGTCGCGGACGGTGAGATTGGCGGGCAGGTGGCTCACGAGTTCTTGCGCCACCGTCCGGGCGAGTTGTGGGTCTTTCAGGCGCAATTGCACGCCTGAAGCCCCTGCCAATCGAAAAAGTCGGGCCGCATCCTCTAAATGGATCCAGGCCAAGGTGCTGTCGTACTCGTAATGCCCCGACTCCAGCGTGCCCACCACCAAGAATTGCTTCAGCCGCGGCATGACGCCCGCAGGCGTGAGTTGACCGCCCGGGGCCACTAAAGTGACCTTGTCGCCCGCTGCCACGCCCAGTGAGCGGGCCAACTCCACGCCCAACACAATGCGCCATTCGCCAGGCTCCAATTGCGACAAGGTGGACTCCAGCATGCGGGCGGCGAGATCGGTGACCTGCGCCTCGTCGACGGGCGAGATGCCGCGTACCAGGGCGCCGCGCATGGATTCACCGCGCGAAATCAGCACCTGCTGCGCAATGAACGGTGAAGCTGCCTGCACATCAGTCACCTGCCGGGCGGCTTGCGCCACCGCTTGCCAATTGGCCAGCGATTCCCCTTGGCCGTTGAAGACCTCCACATGCGAAATGACGCTGAGCATGCGGTCGCGCACTTCCTTTTGGAAGCCATTCATCACCGACAAGACAATGATGAGGGCGGCCACGCCCAGCGCAATGCCCAGCATGGACACTGCGGAGATGAAGGAGATGAAGCCATTGCGGCGGCCGCTGCGCCCGGCGCGTGTGTAGCGCCAGCCCACCTGCCACTCGTAAGGCCACGATTGCAACCAGTTCATGAGACCGGGATGCTAACCGAGGGAGCGCTCGGGCCCGATAATCCCACTCCATGGCGGCCCATTCATCTCCCCCCGGATCATCGATTTCAGGTGCGCTGGGGCCGGGCCCGTGTCATGTGATCGTGCCCTTCGCGCAACTTCTTTCTCCCGTGGGCCAAGAAGTCTGGCGTCGATGGGGACCCAACGACCTGCCTCACCTGCGAGAGTTGCTGGCGACCTTGCAACCGCAACCGCCCGATCTCGGTGATGAAATGTCGCTCACCGCGCCCCACGAGCGGGTCATCGCCCGCGAGCTCGGATGGGACGTGCGAGACGGCATCTTCCCCTGGGCCGCGCGTGAGGTTGCACTGCAAGGGTGGGGCGACCCCACGCGCCCTTGGGCCCGCATCACGCCCGTGCACTGGGCATTGGGTACCGAGCAGGTTCGCATGGCGCCCCCGCAGACCTTCGTGCTGGACGATGCACCGTCGCGCACCTTGTTTGATGCGGTGCGGCCTTTGTTTGAAAGCGAAGGCTTCGAGTGGCATTACGCGGGCCCCTTGTCGTGGTTCACCAGCCATCCGAGCTTGGACGGTCTGCCCTGTGCATCGCTTGACCGGGTGGCCGGTCGCAGCGTGGACCCCTGGATGAGCCAAGACCCGCGCTCACGCCTGTTGCGCCGCCTGCAAAACGAAGTGCAGATGCTGCTTTACCGTCACCCGTTGAACGAAGCCCGCGAGTCGCAAGGGCTTATGCCCGTGAATTCGTTCTGGATGAGTGACTGCGGGAGTTTGCCGGTCCCCCAGGTTCACCTCCTTCCGGGCGATGTGGCATCTGCTGCGCCCTCGCGGGAAGAGGGGCTGCGGGTGGAAGAGGGCTTGCGCAGCCCAGCGCTCCAAGAAGACGGGCTCGCCTGGCAAGAGGCCTGGAAGGCTTTGGATGACGAGGTGCTCGCAGATCTGGTGCACCGAGTCCATCGCGGCCACCCTGTGCGCCTGACCTTGTGTGGTGAGCGCGGTTCTCAGACCTGGCAACTCGGACCCACTTCGGGGCTGTCGGGGGTCAAAGCGTGGATCCTCCGCCGCTGGCGCGGCAGCGGGGCTTTGCGGGAGTTGGAGACCCTGTGAGCATTCAGATGAAACTTCGCAAAGGGCGCGTGTGAAGGTTCAGGTCCAAGTGCGCCAATCGCCACCACGGGCAGCCTTCGCCTTGGAGCAAGCGGGGGTGCATCCCTTGATGGCGCGGTTGCTGGCGGCGCGCGGTGTGCGAGAAGTGCAAGAGTTGGACGATGGCTTGGGTCAATTGTTGCCACCGACCCTGCTCAAAGGTGCGGCGTCGGCGGCGACCTTGTTGGCCGATGCCATGGAGCATGGCCGCAAGGTGGTGGTGGTGGCCGACTACGACTGCGACGGTGCCACCGCCTGTGCGGTGGCCCTGCGCGGGCTCAAGATGTTGGGCGCATCGGCAGACCAATTGGCTTACGTGGTGCCCGACCGCTTGGTGCATGGCTACGGCTTGACGCCAGCCATTGTGGACGCGTCCCGGGCGCTGCAGCCCGACCTGATCGTCACCGTGGACAACGGCATTGCCAGCGTGGACGGTGTGACCCATGCCAAGGCCTGCGGGCTGCAGGTGTTGATCACCGATCATCACCTGCCTGCGGTTCAACATGGTGAGGTGGTGTTGCCCGACGCCGACGTCATCGTCAACCCCAATCAGCCCGACGATGCCTTTGCCAGCAAAGCGTTGGCCGGCGTGGGCGTGATGTTTTATGTGCTGCTGGCCCTGCGTGCGGAATTGCGTGCGCGAGGTCGGTTTGAGTCGCATTCGCAGCCGCGGCTCGACGCTTTGCTCGATTTGGTGGCGCTGGGCACAGTGGCCGACGTGGCCCGGTTGGACGCCAACAATCGGCGCTTGGTGGCGCAAGGGCTCAAGCGAATTCGATCTGGCCGGATGCAGCCGGGCGTGGCCGCGTTGTTCGCCGCGGCAGGACGCTCGAGCGCGCGCGCATCGGCTTTGGATTTTGGATTTGCACTCGGGCCTCGTATCAACGCGGCGGGGCGGTTGTCCGACATGACCTTGGGGATCGAGTGCCTGTTGACCGACGATGCGTCGCGTGCCGCTGAACTCGCCGAGCAGTTAGACCGTATCAACCGTGATCGCCGAGAAGTGGAGTCAGGCATGCGTGAGCAGGCGCAGGCCTTGATGGACCGATGGACCTCGGCCAGCCATGCGGAGTCAGCGGTGCCGCCCGCTGTGTGTCTGCACGACCCTGCGTTTCACGAAGGCGTGGTGGGGATCGTGGCGGGCCGCATCAAAGAAAGACTTCATCGCCCCACTTTTGTGTTCGCCACCGCGCCGGGGGGAGTGCTCAAAGGCAGTGGACGCTCCATCCCGGGCTTTCATCTGCGGGACGCCTTAGACCTGGTCAGCAAACGTGCGCCGGGCGTGTTGGTGCGGTTTGGAGGCCATGCCATGGCCGCTGGAGCCACGGTGGTGGCCGCCGCCCTGAGCGAGTTTGAGGCCGCGTTGCAAGCCGTGGCACGCGAGTGGCTGAGTCCGACAGACCTGCAAAAAGTGTGTCTCACCGACGGCCCTTTGGACGTGCAGTGGTTCACTCCTGACACGGCGCGGATGTTGGACGCTCAGGTCTGGGGGCAAGGGTTTGAGCCACCGCTGTTTTGCGACGAGGTGGAGGTCTTGCAACAAACGCTGGTCAAAGACAAGCATCTGCGTTTGCGCGTGAAGCATCAAGGCATCGTGCGCGAAGCGATTTGGTTTCAACGCACGGAGCCCGTGGCACCTCGGGTGCAATTGGCCTACCGTTTGCAGGCTGATGAGTGGAACGGACAGCAGCGGGTGCAGATGATGGTGGAGGCGGCGATCGATGCGGTGGATTGACACCCATTGCCACTTGGATGCCTCTGAGTTCGACGCCGACCGCGAGCAGGTGGTGGCGCGCGCTCAGGCCGCAGGGGTGGCCCTGTGGGTGATACCCGCAGTGCGGGCCAGCGACTTTGCCTCCGTGCGCCTCATGGCCCATCGCTGGGGGGTGGCCTATGCGCTGGGCGTGCATCCCCTCTACACGCCACAGGCCAGTCAGGATGACTTGACCACGCTGGAGCAATCCCTGCAGCAATGGCGCGACGACCCGCACCTGGTGGGGGTGGGCGAAATCGGCCTGGACCATTTCGTGCCTCACCTTGACCGCGATCGGCAAGCCCACTTCTACCAAGCGCAACTGGCTTTGGCGCAGCGTTTTGAGCTGCCGGTGATCTTGCATGTGAGGCGATCGGCCGATGCGTTGCTGGCAGGTTTGCGACGCCACCCGGTGTGCGGCGGTATTGCCCACGCCTTCAATGGCAGCGATGCCCAGGCCCAGCAATTTGTGGCCAGAGGGTTTTGCCTGGGCTTTGGCGGCGCGATGACGCATGAGCGTGCGCGCCAAATTCGTCATCTGGCCACGACCTTGCCGGACCATGCGCTGGTGTTGGAGACCGACGCCCCCGACATTCCTCCGCAGTGGTTGTATCGCACCGCCGAGCAGCGCACCGACGGTCAAGGCCATGGCCGCAATGAGCCCGCCCAGCTGCCGCGCATGGCGCAAACCCTGGCTGCGTTGAGGGAGTGGTCCTTGGAGCACACCTGCGAGCAGACCTCGCACAATGCCTGCGTGGCACTGCCGCGACTGAATCGACTCTGGGGTGCGCCATGACGTCGTCCCACGAGACGCACGATGGGATGCCTCTGCCAGAGGTGACCTTGTCAGAGCATGAGGGCGTGCGCTACCTGCACCTGGGCACGCCTTGGGTGCAAGGCGCTTATCGGCCGTCGCGCCCCAAGCACATCGAACTGGACTACATCCAGCGCATGCTCAGTGTGTTGCTGTGGCTGCCTACCGAGCAACTCGAGGGTGGGCACGCCATGCACGCGGTGCAGTTGGGTTTGGGCGCGGCGACGCTCACCCGTTTCACGTTCAAAGATTTGGGTTGGCGCACCACGGCGGTGGAGCTCAACCCGCAAGTGATCTTGGCCTGTCGGGCATGGTTTGCATTGCCCATGGACGGTCGCGGCTTGACGGTCGAACAAGCTGACGCGGGCCGCTGGGTGCAAGAGCCTGATCACGTGGGCTCGGCGCACATGCTGCACGTGGATCTCTACGATCAGGAGGCGGCGGCACCGGTGCTCGACGATGCAGCCTTTTACGCTCATTGCCGCCAGGTCTTGGTACCGGGCGGCGTGATGGCCGTCAATTTATT
>CAZCJB010000108.1:0-9127 GCA_964498795.1 uncultured Rubrivivax sp.
AAATGCAGCGCCGATTCGCAGCTCTTCTTGATGGCTTCCACGATCCGTGGATGGTTGTGGCCCACCGTGGCACACATCTGGCCCGAGGTGAAGTCCAACACCTTTCGGCCTGTCTCGTCCCAGACATAACACCCCAAGGCCTTTTCCACCACATGAGGGTACGGGTCGCCGCCATAACGAATGAGATGTTGACGGAAGTCTTCCTGGCTCATGGGGCAATCCTCGTTGAAAGTCTGGGCAGCTCGGCAATGCACAAAGGTGCTGTGGAATGATCAGACCATTCCAATATACCTGAATGAGCTCTTCCAAACACAGGTCTGTTATAAGTGAGGCATGGCCGACTTAGAAATCTCCCAACAAGGCGCGGTGATGGTGCTGACCCTCAATCGCCCTGACGCACGCAACGCGCTCAGCGAGGCGATGGTCGATGGTCTCGAAGGTGCGTTTCGTGACGTGGAATCGCGACGCGATATACGGGCTGTGGTGATCACTGGCGCAGGCGGCGCATTCTGCTCCGGCGGCGATGTGCGCGGCATGAAAGAGCGCATGGCCAACACCGACCCAGACTTCAGGCGAGTTCGCATGCGCCGGCAACACCGCCTGGTCAAACTCATCCACGACTTGGAGCGACCCGTCATTGCGGCGGTGGACGGTGTGGCTTACGGCGCTGGGTTCAGTTTGGCGCTCTTGTGTGACCTGCTGGTGGCCACCGACCGTGCCCGTTTTTGCATGGCCTTTGCGCGGATTGGTTTGATCCCTGACTTTGGCGCGCTTTACACCCTGCCTCGCTGGGTGGGCTTGGCCCGCGCCAAAGAGTTGCTGCTGTCAGCGCGTGAGATCAGCGCGCACGAGGCACAGGATCTGGGCCTGGTGCTGGATGTGGTGTCTCCAGAGGCGCTGCTGCCCCGAGCGATGGAAGTGGCGCAAAGCTTGGCCGGCGCATCGCCCACGGGAGTGGCCATGACCAAGAATGCCATCCAGCGCTCGCTCGGCATGGAACTTCACGCCGTGCTCGACCTGGAAGCCACCGCACAAGCGGTCGCCAGCCTCACCGAGTACCACGCAGAAGCCATCCGTCGCATGACAGCCAAAGAGCCGCTGGCGTTTCAGTGGCCGGCCCTGCCGAAGCGCTAAAGCTCAACCGTCACCATCTTGCTTCGCGTCAACGCTGGCGCGAGGAATGAGTCGCCTCTCCACCACATTGCCCGAGATGCTGCGTGCGCCGTCGCTGAGCAGGTGCATCAGCGTGTCCACCACCTCGTCCGGCTGAGACACCCCCAGCGACCGTTCGTACATCGCGAGTTCCTCGGCGCTGGCCGACGCCAAAAAAACCGGCGTCGCCACCAAGCCCGGAGACACCGCATTGATCCGCACCCCGTAGGGGCGAAGCTCGTGCGCGGCGCATTTCACGAGACCCACCAGGCCTGCCTTGGTCGCGGCATAGGCGGCCGCGCCGGGCCAACCGTTTTGGGCCAAGCCCGAGGTGAAGGTCAAGATGCTGCCACGGTGCTGGTGCTTCATCACGGGAAATAAGGCGCGCAACGCGAAAAAAACGCCCGACAAGTTGACATCGAGATGGCGCTGCCACATGGCGTCACTCATTTCATCGATCGGGACGCGCTGTTGGATGGCACTGCTCAGCACGGCTGCATCGATGCGGCCGGTGCGCTGCACGATGCGGTCCACCGACGCTTGAACGTCGGTGGCTTTGGAGAGGTCCAAGGTCTCGGTGTGCAAACGAGGAAGGTTCATCGCTTTCAGAGACTGCAGCCCATCCGTGTCAATGTCGGCGGCAAACACCTCGGCACCCGCCGCGGCACAGGCCGCGGCCGTGGCCCGTCCAATGCCCGAAGCAGCACCCACCACCCACACCGTGCGCTCTGAAAAGTCATAGGAGACTTTCATGCCACCCCCGTGATGGCTTGGACACACCGTTGGGCTTGCGAGACCGTGCCGTCCATGGGAACGATCGCAGCCACCACCTCATCGGGGCGGACCAGCACCAAAGTGTTGGGGGCACACCCCATCCGCTCGGTCAAGGCTGAGCCAGGATCGAGCAGGCTGCGATCTCTCAATCCAGAGTCGTGAGGGGCATCCCAACGAGATACCGCGTAGTGCCGCAACGCAGGCCCCGAATTGGCAGGGATGTTCGGCTTGCGCCGAACATCGCAGAAATACAGCGCGGTGAACGCACCCGAGCACAGGTCATGCAAGCGCTGTTGGCATCCTTGTGGTACGTGCACCAGCATGTCTGGCAAGCGAGCGCCAGGCGTAATGGGTGCTCGGGTGTCGCGGGCCACCAAAGACCACTGCCCGCGCCCGTCCACATCGAGCTTGGCGGCCAACATCGTCCGGGTGTAGGCATTGGTCCAATTGTTGTCAGACATGGCCGTCTTGACATCGGCTCGCTGAGCCATGGACAAACGCGCTGCCTCGGCCATTTCACCTGACCCATGCACTGCCAAGGGGCGTTGCTCGCGCTCATAGCCGTCGAGCAAGCTGTCTTGAGCCCATCCGCGCAGCACCCACGACAGGCGCCATGGCAAATTCGAGGCGTCCAACGCCCCCGTGTTCAAACCCAAGGCCCACATCGGCGTGATCAAATGGGCGGCATCCCCCATCAAGAACACGCGCCCATGTCGCCACTGTCCGGCCACGCGGTGGTGCACCCGGTAGGTCACCTTGTTGATCACCTCCACATCCTTGACATGGCCGATGAAGGACAACGATTTGTCGCGCAACTCTTGAGCCGAGGGCTCCTCAGCGCCTTCGGCCAAAGGGTAGAGGAACCGCCAGCAGTGAGGATGCCGAATCAAGATCATCCACTCCACGGGGTCGGCAAAATAGGCCAAGTAGGGGTAGTCGCGCGGGTTCTCGACGTCCAGATCGACCTTGAGATCGACCAAGGCATATTTGACCGCCAGCGACTCGCCCTCCACCTTCACACCCAACCGCTCTCTCACCGCGCTGCGCCCACCGTCGCACGCCAGCAGATAGGCCGCCTCTTGCTGCAAAGTCTTGCCGTCATGCAAAACTTCGACCACCACATGGTCGCCGTGGTCGACATGACCCACATAGCGATGTTCCATGCGAAGCTCGACGAACCCCGTCTCGCGGGCCTTATGGGCCAGCACCGGTTCTAAATCCTGCTGAGGCAGGTTGATGACAAACGGGTAACGCGTCTCGTCGGACAACACGTCCAGAAACACCGGGTAAGTGGACTTCTGCGTGCGCCGGTCAATCTCGCCGATCTCATCGACGCGCAAAGCCTGCGCCAAGACGGCATCGGCCACGCCATAGCGGCGAAAAATCTCCAGCGTGCGCGTGAGAATCGTCCCGGCCTTGGTGTCCAGCGACAACCGGGAGTCATCTTCGTAGACCACGCATCGGATACCCTCATGGGCCAAGCCCAAGGCCGTGATCAATCCGACCGGACCCGCGCCGATGATGACCACCGGCCGGTCCATGTTCAGCGCTCGACCCATGGTGAAAGACGGCTCATGGCTTGATCGGGGTGGCGGGCAAGAATCCTGGGGCATAGATGCCTTCGGCTGTGAGCTTGGCTCCAGCCACTTCCACATTGTTGTTGATGAAGTCCACCGTGCGCTTCATCTTGGCCAGGTTGATGGCACCGTAGCCACCTTGTTGCACCTCAGGGGTGACGGCGATGCGTTTGAGGATCTTGAGTTCCTCAACAATGATTTCCGGATTCAAGGCCTTGAGGTACTTCACCTGGATGGTGGCAGCCTCCTCGGGGTTGTTGAGGGCGTATTGCCAGCCTCTCAACGCGGCGCGCACAAAGCCACGCACCATCTCGGGGTTGCTCTTGATCAACTCTTCTTTGACCCCGATGCTGTTGGCATAAATATCCAACCCGTAATCGCCCAACAACAAGCATTTGGGTTGTGCATCTTGCGCCGCACGGCGGATCGAAGGCTCCCCCATCAAAAACTGGTCGATGGCCGGTACCTTGCGCGACACCAGCATGGGCACGCGGGCGCCCGCGTCGATATTGACGATCTTCAGCGTACTCGGATCGAGATTGTTCATCTTCATGAACGCCGCAAAAATGCGAGGCATGAACGACGCGCTGCTGGAGCCCACCTCCAACCCCACCATGTCTTTGGGGCTGGACACATTGGCACCTGGATTCAAGCTGAAGACACAGTAAGGGGGCTTTTGGTAATTGGCGGCCACGATGCGCACCGAGGCCCCCGCACTGCCTGAAGCCACCAAGCTCGGCACGTCAATGAAGCCAAACTCGGCCAAACCCGACTCTACATAGCGCACCGCATCGGCCGTGCCCTTGGTGGGGAGGATGGTGACATTGAGCTTTTCTTCTTTGAAGTAGCCCTTGTCCAAGGCCACATACCAGGGTGCATGCCGCCCCAGCGGAATGAAGTCGAGCGCAAATTTGATGTCTTTGTCTTGCGCCATGGCGGGAGTCGCCAAGACCGTGCAGGCGGTCAGGGCGGCGGCAAGGATTCTCTGGACAAGCTTCATGGTCTTTCCTTAGCGGTGGGTGAAGAAGAGGAAGTGATTCGAGGGGATACCAGGGCCAAGGGCCACACTGCAGGCGCAGGCATGCTGGGCTGAGCCTGAACCGATGCGGCCAACACGCGTTGATACAGCGACATCAGATGTGCTTGCATGGTATCTCGCGCTGCCGTGGCATCTTTGCGCACAATGGCCTTGAGAACTGCCTCGTGCTCGCGTTGTGTCACCTGCAGGCCATCTTGGGGCATGACGCGCAGGTGCCAGATCAGATCAGATCGGTCGTGCAAAGGCCGCAAGGTATCGGCCAACGTGCGGTTGCCCGCGCCTTGTCCGATGGTGAGGTGAAAAGCGCGGTCGATGGCACGAAACGCCGAACGATGCGTTTGATGGACCAAGCCCTTGGACTGCTTGAGCAGGTCCTTGAGGGTGCGTACGCCCTCTGGCGAAATACGTTCAGCGGCCATGGCGGCAATGTTGGGCTCCATGGCCATGCGCGCCTCGAGCATTTCCAAAATGTCGTGGAGCGAATCGGAACGCACTACCAAGCCTTTGCGGGGAATGACCTCGAGCAAACCCTCAGCCTGCAAGCGATGGATGGCTTGGTGAACCGGCATGCGGCCTATGCCCAACAGCTCGCACAGCGTGGACTCGTTCAAGAATTGCCCGGGCCTCAACTCCATGGACAGGATGCGCCCTTTGATTTCCTCGTAGGCCTGAACGGTCAGGGGTTTGGAAGGCGACGCTGGCTGAAGCGGCATTTTGGACATGAGATGCGAAACTAAGACTCGGTGCAGAGAATGACGACTTGACAAGCGCACTGATATTTTTGATGATATATCACAAGGGTGGCGTGTCGCAACCCGTTTCATCAATCCCGATTCATGCCCTTCGGTGTCATTCAAAACGCGCGCAAGGTCTTCCCCGCACAAGACTTGGGTCGTGGCGCCCTTGAGGATCTGGTTGCTTTAGACGACGCGTCGTTCACCTTTGAAGAAGGTGAGGTCGTGTCCTTGCTGGGCCCCAGCGGCTGCGGCAAAACCACCTTGCTGCGTATCGTGGCAGGTTTGATGCCCTACTCCTCGGGCCGCGTGAGCGTGGGCGGACGCGACATTCAGGGCCCCTACGGCGACTACGGGTTTGTGTTTCAGGCCCCTTCCCTCATGCCGTGGCGCCATGTGCTTGACAACGTGCTCTACCCCATGGAGGTACTGGGCCGCAATGACGCCAAGGCCCGCACACATGCCCGTGAACTGCTGGAGATTGTGGGTCTGTCGGGCTTTGAGAAGGTCCGACCCCATCAGCTGTCAGGCGGCATGCAACAGCGCGTGTCGCTGTGCCGCGCGCTCATCCATGCGCCAAGGCTTCTGCTCATGGATGAGCCATTTGGCGCCCTCGATGAGCTCACCCGCATGGAAATGAACGACTTGCTGCTGCGCATTCGCAAGGAGACGGGAGCCTCGATCTTGTTCGTCACCCACTCGATCTCAGAAGCCGTGTACCTCGCTGACAAGGTGCTGGTGTTCAGCCGCCGGCCTGCTCGCGTGGCGCTTGAATTGCCGGTGAATTTGCCCGCTCCCCGCACGCAAGACGTGCGCTTTTCTCACGAATTTGCCGATCTCGAACGCCGTGCCAGTGAAGCACTCGGCATCGTCACCACGGCGGCCAAGACCGCGCTCCCGCGGGAGGTGGCCCCATGAGCCGCGCCGCCGCAGAACGCATCGTCTACCCCATCATCGGCGTGGCCGTGTTATTGGCCGTTTGGGCGGGCGTGTGTGTGGTGTGGAGGGTCCCTGCTGCCGTGCTGCCCACGCCCATGGAAGTGCTCAAAGCCTTGATCCAGCACGGTCCTGCCTTGTTGAGCGAAGGTTGGATCACGTTCAAAGCCACTTTTTACGGCTTTGCCTTGGCCTTGCTGTTGGGCATCCCCATCGCCGTGGCGGTTTCGATGTTCCGGTGGGCAAATTACATGTTCTACCCACTGCTGGTGGCCCTGCAGTCGGTCCCCAAGGTGGCCCTCGCACCGATCTTGCTGGTGTGGCTGGGCACCGGCATCGAGTCCAAGTTGGCTATCGCCTGGTTGGTGGCCTTCTTTCCGATCATCGTGGACACCGCAGCCGGGCTGCAATCCACACCCAAAGAGTTGCTGGAGCTGGCCCGCAGCTTGCGAAGCTCTCGGTGGCAGACCTTTACGATGGTGCAGTTCCCAGCAGCGCTGCCCTTTGTGGTCACGGGTGCCAAGGTCGCCGTCACACTGGCTGTCATCGGCGCCGTCATCGGCGAATTCATTGGCGCCAGCGAAGGCTTGGGGTTTTTGTTGCTGAGCGCCACATCACAAATCAACACGGCTTTGGCCTTTGCGGCCTTGTTCGCCTTGTCGATTTTGGGGACCGTGGCGTATCTGATGGTGGTGGGCGTTGAAAGGCTCTTGGCACCCTGGCTGCCTCCGCCAGCCCCCAAACATTGACTGTGAAATCGCGGTTCACCTGCACGTCTCGAGGAGCACTCATGTCCACCCCTGCCAACCCCCTGCCCTCCATGCCCGCCGGCGCTCCGAGCTTGGCTGAAATCCTCATTCACACCGCGCAGATGGAATGGCGCCCCAAGTCTCTGCCCGGCCTGTTCGAGAAGATGTTGTGGCGTGACGAGGCCACCGGAGCGAGCATGGCACTCATCAAGTTTGAGAAGGGCTGCAGCATCCCCAGTCCCCACCTGCATGCGTCCAATCAGTTCATGTACTGCCTCAGTGGCAAGTACGAGTACACCCGCACGGGCGTCACCCTAATGCCAGGATCTTTTTATTGCAATCCCAAGGGCCATGTCCATGGCCCGACCTTGGCTCACGAGGACACGGTGGTGCTGGAGATCTATGACGGCCCCCACTATCCCCAAAAGCCCGATTGGTACACCGATGAGCGTGACGCTCATTGATGCAAACGGCCGCTGACCATGACATCTCTAGTTTCATTGCCGATGATTTCAAGCGCTTTTAGGCCCCAGCGATGGGCCCTCAGCCTGGTGGCAGCAGGCCTGCTGGCCGTCAACGGACTCGCATGGGCGCAAAGTTCAAGCGCAGCCCCAGGCGCAGGCGCCGCGAATTTTCCGTCCAAGCCGATGCGTCTGATCGTCAGTTACCCGCCTGGAGGCACTGCGGACTTGCTGTCCAGAGCCATTGGCGAGGGATTGAGCAAGAGCTTGTCGCAGTCTGTGGTGATTGAGAACAGGCCCGGTGCCAATGGCAACGTGGGAGCCGACATCGTCGCCAAGGCCCCTCCCGACGGGCATACCTTGGTGATGACAGCTCCCGGTCCACTGGCCGTGAACGAAAGCCTGTATCCGCAGCTGCCCTTTGATCCCAAAACAGCGTTTGCGCCCATCACCCGCGTGGCCATAGCCCCCTTGGTGCTGGTGGTGTCCAAGAACCTGCCCGCCAACACCTTGGGTGAGTTGCTGGCCTATGTCAAGGCCAACCCGGCCAAGGCCACCTATGCCTCTCAGGGCAATGCGTCGAGTGGGCATTTGGCCATGGAACTCTTGAAGGCGCGAACTGGCATGGAAGCGGTGCACACTCCTTACAAGGGCAGTGCACCGGCTCTCAATGACGTGCTGGCAGGCCATGTCTTGATGATGTTTGACAACACCACATCCAGTTTGCCGCATGTGCGCAGCGGGGCATTGAAAGCCATCGCAGTGGCCGAGCTCAAGCGCTTGTCGGTGGCGCCTGAGATTCCCACGGTGGCCGAACAGGGCGTGCCGGGCTTTGAGGCCACCCCTTGGTTTGGCCTGGTGACCACGGCGGGTACACCCACGGCGGTGGTGAACAAACTCAACACCGCCATCCGCGAAGTGATGCGAGGCTCCGCGTTACAGGCGCGCTTTGCGCAAATGGCCGTCGAAATCACGGGGGACTCGCCCGCAGAATTTTCGGCTTATATCGAGGCCGAATCGCGCAAATGGAAAGACGTGGTGCGGCGCTCCGGTGCGAAAGCCGATTGAAGGCGGATTGAACGCCGAATGAATCTCAAAGGACTCTCATGACGTCTCACGCTGTTTCTTCCGCTGCGCTGACCGACCTCGTGAGGGGGTTGTTGATGGCGCAAGGCGTGTCCAAGCCCGATGCCCAGATCACGGCCGATTCTCTGGTGAGCGCCGACTTGGAAGGTGTCGCCTCGCATGGGGTAATGCTCTTGCCCATGTATCTCGAACGATTGCGCGCTGGGAGCGTGCAGGCTCAGGCTCGGCCCGAAGTGGTCGAAGATCTGGGCGGCTTGGTGGTGATGAGCGCACGACAATCGTTGGGGCAGGTGTCCTCGCAGGTGGCAGTGAATCTGGCCTTGGAGCGAGCAAAAGCGCACGCGCTGTGCGCCGTCGCCGTTCGCGACGCCTTTCACTTTGGCGCAGCCAGTTACTGGGCCCGCCAATTTGCCCACGCGGGCATGATCGGTCTGACCTTTTCCAACACCCGCCCCCTGATGCCGGCACCGGGCGGCGCGGAACGGGTGGTGGGCAACAACCCGGTGGCCATGGCTTTTCCCTCGGCGGACGGACGGCCCTTGGTGGTGGACATGGCCATGAGCGCCACGGCCATGGGCAAGATCCGATTGGCGGACGCGCAGGGACGCCCGATTCCTGA
>CAZCJB010000109.1:0-5541 GCA_964498795.1 uncultured Rubrivivax sp.
TGCTCACGATGCGATGGGTCTTTGAAGAACTCTTCGATCGAATTGGCGAACGTTTGAGCGACCATCTTCAGTTGACTTCGCTGTCGGTTCTGGCGCGGCACTTTTGGCCCGATGGCTCTCGCATGGACTTGTGCGCCGATCCTCGCGAAAGCGAGGCTGAAGTGGAGCGTTTGGCGGGCCCAGATGAAGCCGATCGGTTCCGCAAGTTTTGTGCGCGCACCCAAGCAATTTATCAGACCCTTCGCACCCCGTTCATGCGACGGCCGGTGAGTCACGCACCCAAGTTCATGGCCGACTTGGGTCTATCGGGCTTGGCGCTCTTGTCACAACTTGGACCCTTCCGGACGCTATGGCAGCAGGTGTCTCGCGACTTCAAAGACCCTCGATTGCAGCAACTCTTTGCGCGTTACGCGACTTATTGTGGGTCGTCTCCATGGCAAGCTCCCGCCACGCTCACCCTGATCGCCCAAGCCGAGTTTGATGGGGTGTGGAGCATTGAAGGTGGGATGCCGACGCTGCCACAGACACTGGTCACCTTGGCCCAAAGGCGGGGTGCCACTTTCAGATGGGGAGTTCGGTGCCAGCGACTGGATCTGAATGGGTCAAGCATCCAAGGTGTCATCTTGGACACCGGAGAGCGAATTCAGGCGGACCGAATCATTTGCAACGTCGATCCTGCGGCCTTGCGAGAGGGTCTCCTGGGTGAAGACGCGCGTCTAGCGGTGCCTTCCAAACCAACCGCTCGATCGCTCTCGGCCATCACCTGGTCTATGGCTGCACACCGACAACGGCTAGACCTGCACCGCCATAACGTGTTTTTCCAATCCGACTACCGCCGCGAGTTCGACGACATCTTCGGCGGTGGGTTCTATCCAAAGACTCCGACCATCTATGTGTGTGCACAAGACCGCCCACAGACGGATCTCGGGACACGCGAACGGATATTTTGTTTGGTGAATGCACCGGCTCAGGCAGACCGGAGATCCGACGAGGAGGACATCGCCGCATGCCAGCGCACCACCTTCAAGCAGCTCAAACAGATGGGCTTGTCCTTGAATCCACTTCAGGCCACGGTGAGGGCCACGCCCTCAGACTTCCACCGTCGTTTCCCGGCCACGGGGGGCGCTCTATACGGTCAACCCACGCACGGTTGGATGAGCATCTTCAACCGACCGGGGGCCACGACGCCGATCCAGGGACTCTTCCTGGCGGGGGGTGGGGTACATCCGGGGCCGGGAGTCCCGATGGCCACCCTGTCCGGCCTCAGGGCGGCCGAGGCCGTGACGGCGAGCCGCGTTTTGACCAGGCGGTCCCAGACGGTGGCTACCTATGGTGGTATGCAGACGCGATGAGTGACGATTTGCAGCATGGCCTCACGATCATTGCCTTTGTGGGCAGTGTGTTCTCGCCCTATTACGCCTGGGCGCGGCGCAAGCAAGGGGGGCGTGCGACCGCACAAGATCACTGCGCTTTGAATGTCGCCCTGTACGGATCAGGTCCTCAGCGTTGGGCGATGACCGAGCGAGGCCAAGACTCCTGTGGCCGAGAAGCCCATCGGTTTGATATCGGCCCCAGCAGATTGGAATGGGACGGTGACGCGCTTCGGATTCACATTCAGGAAGTGTCAGTGCCTTGGTTGAGGCCGGTAAGAGGACACATCAAGATCTGGCCCGATCAGCTCTTTGACTTTTCGGTTCCGTTGGATGCTCGAGGTGCGCATCGTTGGGGACCTCTTGCACCTTCGGCACGCATTGAAGTGGACCTGAGTGCGCCTTCTCTGAAGTGGCAGGGCCATGCGTATTTGGACTCCAACGAAGGCGACGAGCCGATAGACCGTGCCTTCCATCATTGGAATTGGTCCCGATCGAGAGCCTCGGATGGCAGCACACAGGTGGTCTACGACATGCAATGGCCTCATCAGGAAGACCGTGTGATGAACCTCAAGTTTGACGCTCGAGGTCAGGTGGAGGAATTGCCTCCTGAGCCGGTGCAAAGTCTGCCTCAAACGGCCTGGCGCCTGCAGCGACGTACCAGATCGGAGCAACCGACAGCCGTGCATCTGCAGCTGGAAGACACGCCGTTTTATCAACGGTGCTGGTTACGGCAACGCCAAAAAGGTCTGGACGTTCTTGCGTTTCATGAAACCTTGTCGATCCCCAGATTGGTCTCTCCGGTGGTGCAAGCCATGTTGCCATGGCGCATGCCCCGCAGAGCTTGAACATGGGCACGTCCATCCAAAGCGTGCCAAACGGATTCGGAGTCAATCCGAATAACCCTCGTGCGGGTGTAGCACGTTCTCTTCTTGCAAGGAGGAATGAATGTCTGATAAAGACAAAGTCTGGCCTACCGGTTTGACCGAGGCCGAGTCGGAGGAGATCCATCGGCATCTCATCCAGGGCACGCAGATATTCGGCATGATTGCCGCATTCGCCCATCTGCTGGCCTATATCTATTCACCGTGGCTGAAGTGAGAGGGGACCTACCATGATCTACGGAAAGATTTGGTGCGTCGTGAGGCCTCAAGTGGGTGTTCCCATTTTCTTGGGTGCAGTTGCTGTGGCTTCGTTCTGTGTTCACCTCGCACTGGTGACCAACACGACCTGGGTGAAGGGTTTCCTCAACGGCGCAGCGGGCAAGACCACAGCTGTGGCCGCCGCCCCGGCCGCCGATCCACCCAAGAAGTGACGCTTTTTCGTGTGGTTGATAGCCGTGGCGGCCTGGCCGCCCGGCTATTTTTTATCTTCATCGATTGATGTCTCGCGTGATTCAACTTCGACAGCTGTGGCTCCACTGGGGCCTGAAGCTGTTGCCATTTGCAGATGCCGTCAGTGAGGATCTGCCATTGCGGCGTTTATTGCGCCTGTCACTGTTTCAAATTTCTGTGGGCATGGCCCTGGTGCTCTTGGTGGGCACCCTCAACCGGGTGATGATCGTGGAACTGGGTGTGCCAACCACCTTGGTCGCCCTCATGGTCGGCATGCCTTTGCTGTTTGCGCCGGCTCGCGCGCTCATTGGATTCCGTTCGGACCATCACCGATCACATCTCGGTTGGCGTCGAGTGCCTTACATCTGGATGGGCACACTGATGCAATTCGGTGGTTTTGCCGTGATGCCATTTTCATTGCTGGTGTTGGCTGGGCTGGGGGAGTCCTCTCGGGCCCCTGAGTGGGTGGGCCACCTGACCACGGCCCTGGCGTTCTTGCTGGTCGGAGCAGGCATGCACACCACGCAGACCGTGGGGCTGGCGTTGGCTACGGACCTGTCGCCTCCTCACAAGCAGGCCAATGTGGTGGGCTTTCTTTTTGTGATGATGCTCGTGGGGATGATTGGCAGCGCATTGCTGTTTGGTGATCTGCTCACTCACTTCACGCCCGGACGGTTGGTACAGGTGGTTCAAGCAGCCGCCATCATTACTTTGGTATTGAACGTCATCGCGGTATGGAAGCAGGAGGGGCGGAGTCGGCAGCGCCGTCCTGGTGCTGGCGAAGATCCCTCATTTGCGGACGCTTGGCGGCTCTTCATCCGGGGCGATCACGCATGGCGACGTCTCATTGTGGTGGGCTTCGGAACCATGGGCTTCAGCATGGAAGACGTGCTGCTCGAGCCTTATGGGGGCGAAATTCTCAAATTGAGTGTGTCTGACACCACCTACCTCACGGCCACCTTGGCCTCGGGCAGTTTGCTAGGCTTCGCCTGGGCGTCTCGGGTCTTGAGTCGTGGCGGCGATCCTTATCGCATGGCGGCATGGGGGGCAGCGTGGGGTTTGCCGGCCTTTGTCCTTGTCATTCTCGCGGCTCTGGTGCAAACCCCATTCATCTTCAGCGTCGGGACGTTTTTGATCGGGTTGGGTGCCGGGCTCTTTGCCCATGGCACGCTGACAGCCACCATGAACCTGGCCTCCAAAGAACAAGCTGGACTGGCCATGGGCGCGTGGGGGGCGGTACAGGCCACGGCAGCCGGGTTGGCCATGGCACTCGGGGGAGTGTTGCGAGACGTCGTCGCCCGTGGGTTCGACAGCTGGACCGGCTATTGTTTTGTGTACACGCTGGAATTTGGGTTGCTGGCCATGACGCTGTGGGTCATGTGGCCGCTGACACGAGATAGGTCAACTCGCGTACACTTGTGACCGCTTTAATAGGAAATCATCATGGAACTGAAGACCATCCTGATCATCATGTACCTGGTGTTCTGCATCTTCATGTTGGCCAACTGGCTCAACCGACCACGGCGCTGATCGATCGGTCGCGCTTCTGGTGCTCTCTGCGCTCCAGCAGGTTGAGCACCCAAGCCACGCGCTGCGAGGCGCTTCGGCTCGGAAAGTAGGGCAATGGGCGCCTTTGTTGCGGCAGACTGTCTCGCATGGGGCTCAAGCATTGGGCCACCATCTCGTCGATCGCACGCTCAGGCCGTGGCTCTTTCTCGGCCATGCGGATCCATGCGGCCTGTGTCCAGGCAGACAAGAGCAGCTTGAGCTTACGAGGTGAGCCCACCACGGTGCGGTGGTTCACCGAATCCCAACCTTCACGCCTGAGCTGCAAGCCAATCTCGCCATAAATGAGACTCGCCGCGTAAATCGCAGCGCGGCAATCGGGTGGCAATTGAGCGATTCCGCATTTGGCCTGTTCATACAGGCGATCGGCTTGCTGGAGGAGTCGATCAATGACTTTTGCGAGTTGGCGGCTGAATTGCGGGTCGCGCAACCACTCATCGGGGTCCAAGCCCACTTCGCGCATCCAGGCCCGGGGCAGGTACAGACGGCCCATGCGCGCATCCTCACCCACATCTCGGGCGATATTGGTCAATTGCATGGCCAAGCCGAGCTCGCAGGCTCGGGCCAAGGTGGGGGCATCTCTGGGGCCCATGATCCAGCACATCATCGCGCCGACACTGCCAGCCACCCTTGCGCTGTAGTCGAGCACGGATTCCAGGCTCTCATAACGGCGGCCTTGCGCATCCCAAGCGAATCCTTCGATCAGCGCTTGCAACAGGTGTTTGGGAAGTCCGACTTGAGACACGACCAGGCTCAGCGCATGGTCTTCAACGTGATCCAAAGGCCTGCCCGCATAGATGGCATCCAAGCGTTTCTCTAATTCCACAAGCGGTTGGTCATTGGGACCTGCATGGTCGACGCAATCATCAGCGACACGGCAAAAAGCGTACAAGGCAATCGCCTGGGCGCGAATGCGTGGGGGTAGGAGCCGACTCGCGGCAAAAAATGTCTTGGAGCCTCCCTGCATCATTGCAATGCAAGAAGCCAAGTCCTGGGAGGTCAAGGAGGCGTCAGACATGGACATGGGGTACCACCTTCTCCAACGCTTTGGCCGACATCAACACCCCTGGCACGCCCGCGCCAGGGTGGGTGCCGGCACCTACCATGTAGAGACCTTCGATGTCTTCGCTGCGGTTGTGCGGCCGGAACCAAGCACTCTGCAGCAAAAGAGGCTCTTGACCGAAACCGGCACCTTTGTAGGACCAAAGTCGATCGTGAAAGGTCTGAGGCGTCATCACGTGTGAGGTCACCAGGTGCGACTCGAGGCCTGG
>CAZCJB010000109.1:5551-9095 GCA_964498795.1 uncultured Rubrivivax sp.
ACGGTTTCGCTCAGGCGCTGGGCAATGGCCTTGCGCATGGGCTCAGCCTGCGCTGACCAATCGGTTCCGCTGTCAAGATGCGGCACAGGCGCCAGGGCATAAAAGGTGTCGCACCCAGGAGGCGCCAAAGAACGGTCGGTCGCCGTGGGTCGATGCAAATAGAGGCTGAAGTCCTGAGCCAGCACATGCCGTTTGAAAATGTCTTCCAGCAACTCACGATAGCGAGGACCCAGCACCAACATATGATGCGGCACCTCTTCGTAGCGACGATTCGTTCCGAAGTACCACACGAACAAGCCCATCGAGTAGCGGCCTCGCTCGATTCGCGCATTGCTCCAGTGCGCGCGATCCTTGGCATCGATCAGATGCCGATAAGTCCAGGCGGTATCCCCATTGCTGACCACAAGATCGGCCGAAATCCTCTGACCGTCAGCCAAACGAATTCCGCGCGCCCTTCCTCCCTGCACCTCGATGTGAACCACGGGCGCGTTGTAATGAATCGGCACGCCTAGCCCGTCTAGCAAGCCCACCAGACCTTTGACGATTGCGCCCGTACCCCCCATGGGTGAATGCACGCCCCACGTTCGTTCCAACGCATTGACCAGTGCATAGGCGGCCGTGACTGAAAAGGGATTGCCCCCGATCAGCAAGGAATGAAAACTCATGACAATCCTGAGCTTGTCATTGCGAAAGTGCCTCGCGACCTGGTCATAGATGGTTCTCCAGGCTCCCATGCGCAGGAAGTCTGGGATGGCTTTCACCAAATCGCCTAGGCTGTCAAAGGGTTGATCACCCATGCCTTCGAAGCCCAAGACCTTGCAGTCCTCGCACACCTTGAGAAACTGTTCATAGCCGCCTAGGTCGTCTGGGCAAAAGCGTGTCACCTCAGCGCGCATGTGCACAGGATCACCGTTGTAATCAAAGTGTGATCCATCGTCGAAGCGGATCCGATAAAACGGCTCCATCGCGACCAAGTTGACGTCATCTTCAAACTTACGCCCGCAAAGGCTCCACAACTCCCTCAACAAGAAGGGGGCTGTGATGATGGTGGGCCCCATGTCAAATGTGAAACCATCTTGCCGGTGCACATAGGCCCGACCACCGGGGCCATCCAATTTCTCATAGATTTGAACGTCGTAGCCTTTGACGCTCAAGCGGATGGCTGCAGCCAGGCCACCAAATCCACTGCCAATCACGACGGCCACGGGTCGCTTGGGAATGCGGCTGGGCGCTAGCATGTGGTGGACACCCTTTTAAGAGAACCCAAGGCCCACCCCCACAGCCTTTGCATGGGCCACGGAAGCACCATCATGGCATGCTCCACCAGCGCCAGCGCCAAAAGTGTGGCCAACAGCCACCACCCGGCCGCGTGGGTGGTGGCCGTGAATCCGCTGGCTTGACTGACCAGCCAGATCCAAGCGCCGCAAGACAAGGTCACCAGAACCATGTATCCCAGACCGGCGGGGGCCACCCGGAAGTATGAAGATAAATAAGCCAACGATGCAGGTAGATACTGCTCGCCCAGCAAGGGAACTCCCCAAAATAGGTTGAGCTTGGCACTCAGCCGCATGCACCACAGCAAGGCAAAGGTGCAGAAGGCCACATGATTGGGATGTCCTGCCTGCATCCATCCCAGGATGCCCAAATTCGTCAGTAACAATATTTCGTGCCAAAGGATGGAGGCGAGGGCTTCGCGCAAGCGGCTCCAACCCTTGGCTTGTGGTGTCATGGCGATGCGTCTTGGGCCTGTCAGCCACCCCGACAAGAACGCCAATTCATGCCAACCCCACATCACAATGATGCAGGCAAATCCCAGGTAGGCTTGAAGATCTCCGACTTCGCGCATGCTGAATTGCGCGCCCCACAGACTGGCCAAGAGGGCCAGGGTCCAACTCACCTGGAATGCCCTGACCACCCGTGGGCCTCGCCGAACGACCCACAGAATCAAGCCTGTGCCGATCCACCAGCACAGCAGCGCAAAACCTACCGCCAAGAGTGCTTGACTCACCATGTAGGTCGCAACCTTGGACTGTCGAGCAAGCGTTGGGCCTTCACGGGCAGGAAGTAAAGGCGCGCAAAGACCGATAACGCGCGTGAACCGTGCCAAGCTTGCTTGAGTCGGCCCATGACACCACCTTGAGATTTAGCGTCATCAAAGGACCGAGCGATGTCCACCAGCTTTTCCAGGCCAGCGAAAAACGCCGGATTCTCGATGTCCAAGGCCAATGGAAACACCTGTTGGGTGATGCTGTTGGTGATGCGAAACACTTCCATGTCATAGGCGGTGGAATCCAAACCCATGGCCTCATGCAGCAAGGGCCGACGATGGTCTCGCACGTACATGGTGGCGTAGACAGCGAGCAAGAAGAATCGGATCCACCACAAGTTCAAGCCCGATAGCAACTTGGGATTGGCTCGCATGATGAGCGCGAAGGATTCGCCATGACGGAATTCGTCATTGCACCAACGTTCGAACCACCGAAAGATGGGATGAAAGCGCCGTTCGGGGTGGCGCTGCAATTGGCGGTAAATGGTGATGTAGCGGGCGTAGCCGATCTTCTCAGAGAGATAGGTGGCGTAAAAGATGTATTTGGGCTTGAAGAAGGTATAGGCCTTGGTTCTCTTGAGGTTCCCCAGATCAATGCCGAGGTTGAAATCTTTGAGCGACATGTTGATGAAACCTGCATGCCGAGATTCGTCTCGGGCCATATAGGTCATCAATTGCTTCAGGTCGGGGTTGTCAATGTTCTTTCTGATCTCGTTGTACAAGATGCATCCTGAAAACTCCGAGGTCAGGGAACTCACGAAAAAATCCAGCAACTCTTGACGCAATTCTGGCGACCAAGTGGGAATGGCCGCGGCCAACTCCTCGGGAAAGGCTTCGTCGCGCTGAAAGTGATCATGGTTGTTGTCACCCTCGTACTCCTTCATCATGGCATCCCATTCGCTGCGCAACGGCTCCACGCTGATTCGGTTCACCGCATCGAAATCGGTGGTGTAAAAGCGTGGGCTCAGGAGATTGCTGCGGATGGCCGATTCGTTGGCGTCTACGGCCGTATCGATGGCAGTTTGCGTAGCTGCATTCATGGTGTCGCTCCAGCGTGTACAGTCTTCAAGGGGTGAGGGGGTGCCAGCAGCAGCGAGGCAAAGACCTCTCTTTGGGTCGCTCCGAACGAGGCCAGGTCGATAAGCTCTCCCGTGGCGGGATCTTTGAGCGTCAAGCGCCGGTCGGATTGCAAGGCAAGGGTCAGAGGGGAAGAGGCTCCCAATCCTTGGCGTTTACGCTCTCGCGCCAATGCACGAAGCGTCCCTCTCACAAACCCTTGCTCCCCGTGAAACTCGGCGATCTTTTCACCGGACACGGTGTCTGTGACAGAAATAGAGCCATCGGGCTCGTCGCGAAACGCCAGTGATCGCTCCACAATCGCGTTGGAAATTTTGGAAAGAGGGGCGGGTCGCAGCCATTGCCAGACGGCCACGCATGCCAGGATCACGGCCAGCAACGCGAACACGCGGATCGATGCCTGCGGCGAGGCCGCCGAGA
>CAZCJB010000110.1:0-9081 GCA_964498795.1 uncultured Rubrivivax sp.
GCGTGCCGTCAGGGCGTCGGTCAGGCGCTGCAGTTCCTTCAGATCAGAGCCCTGGATGGACAGGGACACAGGCTTGGAGCCGCTCACGCCGTCCAGCAGGCCCACATGGGTGACCGTGATGCCTGGCACCGAGGCCAGGCGCTGGCGCAGCGGCACCGACATCTGGTCCACGTTGCGCTGGCGGTCCTTGCGGTCCACCAGCCGCACGTAGACGCTCGCATAGATGCGGCCCTGGGCCTGGCCCGTGTTGATGGTGGTGACGGTGTAGCGCACTTCGGGCAGCTCGCGCAGGATGGCGTCCACCTGCTTCGCTCGGGCCTCGGTCACCTCCACCGACGAACCCACTGGCGTGTAGAAGCTCACCGAGGTTTCCGAGTAGTCGGCCTTGGGAATGAACTCCGTGCCCATCAGCGGCACCAGCGCCAGGCTGCCCACCAGGGTGGACACGCCCAGCGCCACGGTGGCGAGCTTGTGGCGCAGCGACCAGCCGAGTACCGCCACGTAGCCGTCGCCCAGGCGGTGCTGTGCACGGTCAAACCAGTGCGTGATGCGGCCCAGGGTGTGGTCGTAGAAGGACCGCGGCACGAAGGGCTGACCTTCGCGGTCGATGGCCGGGTCGTGCCACACCGAGCTCAGCATCGGGTCCAGCGTGAAGCTCACGAACATCGAGATGAGCACTGCCGCCACGATGGTGATGCCGAACTCGTGGAAGAACTTGCCGATGATGCCGCCCATGAAACCAATGGGCAAAAACACCGCCACGATCGAAAGTGTCGTGGCCAGTACCGCCAGACCAATTTCACTCGTACCATCCATCGCTGCATCGTGCGCCGACTTTTGCATCTGCACGTGACGCACGATGTTTTCTCGCACCACGATGGCATCGTCGATCAGTAGGCCTACGCACAAACTCATGGCCATCAGCGTCACCATGTTGATGGTGAAGCCGAACAAATACATGAACAAGAAGGTGCCCACGAGCGCGATGGGCAGCGTCAAGCCCGTGATGATGGTCGAGCGCCAGGAGTTGAGGAACAAAAAGACGATGAGCACCGTCAGTAGAGCCCCTTCGATGAGCGTGCGTTTGACGTTCTTCACCGCCACCCGGATGGGGCGCGAGTTGTCGCGCACGACGTCGGCCTGAATCCCGATGGGCAACTCTGCCTTGAGATTCTGTGCCGCCTTGATCAGGCCGTCCACCACCTCGATGGTGTTCTCGCCTTGGTTCTTCTGCACCTCCAGGGCCAGTGTCCGCTGGCCGTTGTACAGCGCCAGCGTCTCCACCTCTTCGGGACCATCCACGATCTTCGCCACTTGCCAGAGCTTGATCGTTTGTGCCGGGCTGCCACGACGGGTCACCACAATGTCCCGCAGTTCTTCGGGCCGCTTGATGGCGGCGTTGATCTGCACCACACGCTCGTTGTCTTTGGCGCGCAAGGCTCCGGCGGGCAGGTCCCGGTTTTCAGTACGAAGCGCGGCGATGACTTGATCCACACCTACACCCAACGCATCCATGGCATCGGGATTGAGGTAGACATTGAGCTCGCGCTTGCGCGCGCCCACCAGGGTCACTGCGCCCACGCCACGCACATTCTCCAAACGCTTCTTGACCACACGCTCGGCAAAATCGGACAGCTCGGTGGGAGTGCGCGATCCGTCAGGGGAGGTCAACGCCAAAGTGAATACAGGCCGCGATGCCGGGTCAAAGCGCTGAATGCGCGACTCTTTCACCTCGGTGCGCAGTGTGGGTTTGACCAAGGCGACCTTCTCGCGCACATCGTCGGCCGCCTTGCGGCCATCCATCGACAGGTCAAACTGAATGATCACCACCGACAGGCCTTCGTAGCTGCGCGAAAACAACTGGCTGATTCCGCCTATGGTGTTCACTGCTTCCTCAATGCGGCGCGTGACCTCAATTTCCACCACCTCGGGTGAGGCGCCGGGGTAGTCGGTGGAGACCACCACGGTGGGAAATTCAACGTTTGGGAACTGGTCGACCTTGAGCCGGTCAATGCCCACCAGCCCCAGCACCACCAAGGCCATCATGACCATCACGGCCATGACGGGGTTGTGAATGGAAACGCGCGTGAACCACATGCAGCTGTCTCCTCAGCGTGAGGCTGCTGAGGGGGCCGCAGTGGCTACATTGCCAGACGTCGCTGCGCTGGCGGCCGACGAGGCCTTCACACGCCACAAAGTGCCTGACGCCACCGACCCGGCGCTGCCCGCCAAAACACGGGCCCCTTCGACCACACCCGACACCACCTGCACGGACTCCACGCCAGCCACATCACCGCGCAATCCCAGATTGACGGTGCGCTCCATCACCCGGTCACCTTCCAAGGCAAGCACATAGGGCCGGGCACGGTCCACCCGCACGGCTGTCACTGGCAGGACCAGCACTCGCTTGCGATCCAATTCCACACGGCCGCGCGCAAACAAGCCCTGGCGCAGGGCCGGGTGCGGGTCCAGAGCCACATACACCGACACCGAGCGCGAACCCGCCTGGGCCGAAGGGTTGATGCGCGCCACGCGGCCGCGTACGTCCCCCGAAATCCCGTCCACTTTCAGCCAGGTGGGGCGCCCCACGTGCAGAGCCGCCACCTCCTCCGGGGCCAGTGCCGCTTCGATTTCCAGCCGTGACAGGTCCACGATTTCTAAAATGCGACTGTCCACCGCAGCGCGCTCGCCAGGTTGCGCCAAACGCTGGGCAATCTGCCCTGAAATCGGAGCTTTCAAGGTCAGGTCGGCCTTGGCCTTTTTGGCCAAATCGACAGCGGCCATCGCGGCATTCAATGTGGCCAGGGCGGCAGCCTCGCTGCTCGTGGAGGCTTCCAAGGCGGTGGGCGAGATGAATCCTTGGGCCACCAGCGCCTTATTGTTGGTCTGGGCACGCTGCGCAATTTCCAGTTGCGCCCGGGCGGCCTGGGCTTGCTGCTCGGCTTGGCGCAGTCGCAGGTCAAATTCGGTGGCGTCTTGTTGGGCCAGCACTTGTCCGACTCGCACGCTGTCGCCCTCGCGCACGGCAATGCTCAGCAGGTCCGCCGGTTGACGGGCCTTTACAAAGGCGGTATTCACCGCCTTGACGGTCCCCGACACGTTCACTCCCTGCGCAAGGTCTGCATGGGCGACGGTGACGATGTCATCAGCCTGCAATTCCAGGGAAGAAACGGCTGCCAAAGTGGCGCCTGAGGCCGCCGAAGCCGAAGGCGAGCCCGACGGCATTGACGACTGCGCTTGGCGCTTTTGCAGCTGGCGCACGCCCAAGGTCAGCAAAATGGCCACGGCAGCCAATCCGATCCACAAGTTTCTGTATCGGCGAAATGCGTTCATGAGGGGGAGGGCAGCAGAGAGCCCAAAATCACTAGGGTAAACCTTTAGAGTTTAGCAGTCGTGACCAGGCACCGGGTGACCGTGTGGGTATCATCCGGCGATTTACACCTGGACAGGGAATTTGCGCGTGGACGCCATGTTGTGGATCAAAGCGGCCGTCATGGGCTTGGTGGAGGGTTTGACCGAGTTTCTGCCCATCTCGTCCACGGGTCACCTCATCCTCACCGCGTCGCTGTTGGATTTCACGGGTGACAACATCAAAGTTTTTGAAATCGCCATCCAGACCGGTGCGATGTTTGCCGTCATCTGGGAGTATCGGGAGCGCTTGCTGCGCACGGTGCAAGGTTTGAGAAGCGACCCGATCGCTCAGCGATTTGCACTCAACGTGCTGGTGGCCTTCATTCCCGCGGTGGTGTTGGGTCTGAGCCTGGGCAAGGTCATCAAGGCGCATCTGTTCCACCCCGTTCCCGTGGCGTTGGCCTTCATCGTGGGGGGCTTCATCATCTTGTGGGTGGAACGGGGAGGGGTGCAGCGACCCTCGCGGGTGGACGCGGTGGACCGCATGAGCGGGCTGGATGCCCTCAAAGTAGGGCTCCTGCAGTGTCTGGCCTTGGTGCCTGGCACCAGTCGTAGCGGCGCCACCATCATCGGCGGGATGCTCATGGGCTTGTCTCGCGCCACAGCCACGGAGTTCAGCTTCTATTTGGGCATCCCCACCCTCATGGGCGCCGGCGTCTACTCGGTGTGGAAGGCTCGGTCGGCCTTGCACTGGCACGATGTACCGATGTTCGCCGTGGGGCTGGTGGTGGCCTTCATCAGCGCACTGTTGTGCATTCGCTGGCTCATACGCTTTGTGTCCACGCATGACTTCAGAGTCTTCGCGTGGTATCGCATTGCCTTTGGCGCTGTCGTCTTGCTGACGGCCTATACGGGGCTGGTGGATTGGAAAGATTGAGCATTCTCCATAGAGGGCATGCCTCAATGCGCCAGCAACACCGGAATGGTCATGGATTTGAGCAGGGTGCGGGTCGCGCCTCCTAAGATCCACTCGCGTGCTCGGCTGTGGCCAAAGCAGCCCATGACCAGCAAATCGGCCTCTAGATCGGTGGCCTGAGACAACAACAAGTCCCCCACCTCGCGTTCAGGCTCTGCCGGTTCGGTACTGGCCTGCGCATGGATACCGTGCGATGCCAGGTAAGCCAAGACGCCGGTCGTGGGTTCCTGGCCGAATGTCACCAGGTGCACCTCGCTGGCGTGCTTCATGAAGGGGATGGCAGCTGTCAAAGCCCGGGCCGCTTCGCGGGTGCCCTTCCAGGCCACCATCACACGTTTGCCAATTTCAGCGGGTGCGCCAATGTAGGGCACCACCAGCGCCGGCCGGCCGCTGTCGATCAACACGGTTGGCACAAAGTCATTCGCCACGCCAGCGGCGTCGGTGACGTCGGTCGAGGCCTGACCCAAGATCATCAAGTCATGCACCAAAGCCGCTTGGCAGGTGGCGACCTCGGCCACGCCAGTGGATTCCAGCCAACGCCCCTGCGGCAAATCCTGGGGGGTGGGTGCCTCAAACACCTTGCGTGCTCGCTCTCGTAATTCCTCATCGAATTGATCCATGGAGGCGCCAAACCCCGCTTCGGCCGTGAAAGCGGCGGGGTATCGCAGCACGGCGGAAGTCACGGCGTACAACACACTCAAATCGGCGTGGTGAGTTCGGGCCAACTGACGAGCCAACGAAAGCCGCAAGACGGCAGGGGCTGAGGCATCCAGATGGACCATCAAAGACTTCAAGGTCGACAAGGTGTACTCCCAACTTCACAGACGCCTCCACTGTGAACCTCTGCCCAACGTCCGATTTGACGTCGCGCAAAGAATGTTGAGCGGCGCGGACCTGTCAGGCCGGACGATGACGAAACACCAAGTCCCAAACTCCGTGACCCAGCTTCAGGCCTCGTTGCTCAAATTTGGTCAAGGGTCGGTAGGCCGGGCGTGGTGAAAAGGCCTCACAGGTGTTTTCGAGCGCGGGTTCGGCTGCCAACACCTCGAGCATTTGCTGGGCGTAGGGTTCCCAATCCGTGGCGCAATGCACATAGCCTTCAGGGGCCAACCGGGTCACCAAGCGGGACACAAAGCCCGGTTGAATGAGTCGGCGCTTGTGGTGCCGCTTCTTGTGCCACGGGTCGGGGAAAAAGATGTGCACGCCCGCCAAGGACCGGGGTGCCACCATGTGCTCCAGCACCTCCACGGCATCGTGTTGCACGATGCGCACGTTGACCAGTTGCCGTTCGCCAATCTGTTTGAGCAATGCGCCCACACCCGGCGGATGCACCTCCACCCCCAAAAAGTTCGTGTCGGGCAGGGTCTGGGCAATTTGCGCGGTGGCGTCCCCCATGCCGAACCCGATTTCCAGCACACAAGGGGCTGCGCGTCCAAATGCCTGTGCCCCATTGAGGGGATGGGTCTGAAAAGGCAAGACAAACTTGGGGCCCAACTCAGCGAGGGCTCGCATTTGTCCGGTGCCCATACGACCCGCACGCACCACGAAACTTCGTATGGGGGATCGCACAGTGGAGGACGCAGGCTGAGGGTCTGAGGTCAAGGGCAAGGCGGCCGTTTTGGCCAAGACGGGACATGTCCCCCCATTATCGTCCCCTTGCTTAAGGGTTTCCCCGCGTCCGCTTGCCCGGAATTCACATCCGATTTGAGCGATCATTCCTCAGCTCAGGCGCCTGAAGTGCCTCGCAATCCACCTTTTGGCAATCGTTCCTTCTCAATGGAGTTCACCCATGAGCGCAACTCGCCCTTCTTGACGCAAGCTTCTTTCCGGTGCCGCCGCCGCGGGCACAGCAGCCGCCACCCTTGGTTTTCCGATGGTGGCCAAGGCGCAGACCACGACCTTCCGATTCCAATCGACCTGGCCGGCCAAAGATATCTTCCACGAGTACGCCAACGACTTTGCCAAGAAGGTCAATGACATGGCCGGCGGTCGCTTGAAGATTGAAGTTCTCCCTTCCGGCGCTGTCGTCCCGGCATTTCAACTGCTCGACGCCGTGAACAAGGGGACCCTGGACGGCGGGCATGGCGTGCTCGCCTACCACTACGGCAAGAGCACGGCTTTGGCGCTTTGGGGGTCGGGTCCGGCGTTCGGCATGGACCCGAACATGGTTCTCGCCTGGCATCAGTATGGCGGCGGCAAGCAATTGCTGGAAGAAATCTACAAAGGCTTGGGCATCGATGTGGTGTCTTTCGTGTACGGCCCGATGCCCACTCAACCCTTGGGCTGGTTCAAAAAGCCTATCGCCAAGACGGCGGACCTCAAGGGGCTGAAATACCGGACCGTGGGGTTGGCCGTGGACATCTTCACGGAGCTGGGTGCATCGGTGAACCCATTGCCCGGTGGCGAAATCGTGCCCGCTCTGGACCGCGGCCTGATCGATGCTGCCGAGTTCAACAATGCCTCATCCGACCGTGTCCTTGGCTTTCCCGACGTGGTCAAGAATTGCATGTTGCAAAGCTTCCATCAAAGTGGCGAGCAGTTTGAAATCCTCTTCAACAAAAGCAAGTACGACACATTGCCCACCGAGCTCAAGTCCATCATCGATTACGCGGTGCAGGCTTCATCGGCAGAGATGAGCTGGAAGGCCATCGACCGCAACTCCAAAGACTACGCCGAGATGAAGAAGCAGGGCATCAAGTTTTACAAGACGCCCGATGCCATCCTCAAGGCACAGCTGGATGCCTGGGACAAGGTGGTGGCCAAGAAATCGGCCGAGAACCCGGCATTCAAGAAGGTCATGGATTCACAAAAGGCTTTTGCCGCGCGCGCCGGGCAATGGCAAAACGACTATATGGTGGACTTCAAGATGGCCTACAACCGCTATTTTGGCGCCAAGGGCTGATTACCGTTGACCCTGACTTCGCCCGCAGGCTCTGCGTTGCGCATCCTGCCCTAATGAATCCCCGCCCGGATCGGAGGCAGACGGCCTCATCCGGGCGCTTTTTTTCATCCTGACGCCCATGAACGTCCAAAAGACTTTGTACACGGTCGACGCGTTGAGTACCTGGGTTGGCAAGGCCTTCTCTTGGCTGATTGTTGGCCTGATGCTCATGGTGGTGATTGAAGTGTTCAAACGCTACGCACTCAACGCTCCCACAGCCTGGATCTTTGACGCCAGCAACATGATGTACGGCACCCTCTTCATGATGGGCGGCGCTTACACCTTGGCGCAAGATGGCCATGTGAGGGGTGACTTCTTTTATGGCAGTGCCAAGCCCCGCACGCAGGCCTCGCTGGATCTGGTGCTGTACATCCTGTTTTTCATCCCCGGAGTCATCGCGCTGACCTGGGCCGGCTGGGTGTACGCCGCAGACTCTTGGGTCATCCGTGAACAGACATTCAACGCCACGCCGTTGCCTCTGTACCCGTTCAAAGCCATCATTCCCTTGGCAGGGTTCATTGTGTTACTGCAAGGTGCAGCAGAAATCATCCGTTGCGTGGTGTGCCTCAAAACCGGGCACTGGCCGGAGAGGCTCAAAGACGCCGAGGAGATTGACGTGGTCGAGCAGCAATTGGCGGCCAGCGAATATGTGGACGAGGACGCCAAGCGTGATGCCATTGCGCGGGCCAAGGAGATCGATGAGGCCGCACACCAACGAGCCTCGGGAGGTCAATCATGAGTGATCCGGCACTGGGCATGTTGATGCTCGGGCTCATCGTGGTGGTCATCATGATGGGCTTCCCCACCGCCTTCACGCTGATGGGTTTGGGCATGGTCTTTGGATTTGGCGCTTTCTATGACCCCAGCCATCCCTGGTGGGACAACAAGATCTTCAACCTCATGGTGCAGCGTACGTTCGGCGCGATGACCAACGACACCTTGTTGTCCATTCCGCTGTTTGTGCTGATGGGCTACATCATGGAACGAGGCGCCTTGGTGGACAAAATGTTCCACAGCGTCCAGCTGGCGTTTCGCAAGGTGCCAGGCTCTTTGGCTGTCACCACGTTGGTCATCTGCACCTTCTGGGGTATCGCCAGTGGCTTGGTCGGCGCGGTGGTCGTGCTCATGGGGGTCATTGCGATGCGCCCCATGCTCAATGCGGGCTATGACACGAGGCTGGCCTCGGGTGTCATCACGGCCGGGGGCACTTTGGGGATATTGATACCACCCTCCGTGATGATCATTGTTTACGCTGCCGTCGCGGGTCAATCCGTGGTCAAGTTGTACGCCGCAGCCATGTTCCCGGGCTTCTTTTTGGCGTTTCTCTATTTGGTGTACATCATTGGCTGGGTACTGATCGACCCCAAGATCGCCCCCAAGCTTCCCGAGGATCAGTTGCGCGCGCCTCTGCGCCCCTGGGTGGCTGCGGTGAAGGCGCAACTCCCTGGCAATATGCTGATCAGCTTGATCCGAACCGCCTGGACCGGATTGCAAGGAGCTCAGGCCCCCAGTCGCTGGCTGGCGGCCAAAGCCGTGGTCATGGCTTTGTCGCCCGTGATTTTGGCGGGAGTCTGCTTGGGCGCCGCCTGGTGGTACGTGGTCATCCACTCGGCCCCCGATCCCGATGAGGCTCCCGCAGCGCCTGTGGCTGCATTGAGTGTGCCCGCTGGAGCCACCGATTCGTCCAATGAGAGCGGAAGCGCGTCATCTCTGGCCACCCCGCCCGGCACGCCAACCACCGAGACGCAAAAGGCCGAAGGCGGATGGCAACAGCCTCCAGGGGCCGAATCGGTGGTCAAGAAGACGGCTCGCG
>CAZCJB010000111.1:0-8988 GCA_964498795.1 uncultured Rubrivivax sp.
AGCGTGAGGGGCTCTTGGCCGAACACGTCCAGCGCCGCCCCGGCAATCAAACCGCCTTTCAGCGCTGCCACCAAAGCCTCCTCGTCCACCAGCTCGCCGCGCGAGACATTCACCAAGAAGGCGGAGGACTTCATGACCGCCAATTCACGTTCGCCTACGAGGTGACGGGTTTGCGGGCTGAGCACACAGTGCAACGACACGGCGTCGCACTGAGGCAGCATCTGCGCCAAGCTGGCACAGCGCTCCACGCCGGCCGGCCACTTGGCGTCGTCCACATAAGGGTCATGCGCCAACACCCGCATCCGAAAGGCACCCGCCATGCGCGCCATGCTGCGCCCGATGCGCCCGCACCCCACCAGGCCCAAGGTCTTGCCCGCCAGGTCTTGAGCCAGCCAGCGCTGCTCGGGCCAGGCCCACCCTTGCGTCTGCATGGTGTGCTGCAGAGGTTTGAAGCGCTTGAACAGGCCCATGAGAAGGGCAAACGCGCCTTCGGCCACCGTCTCTTCCGCATAGGCGGGCACGTTCACCACCGGGATGCCTCGTTCTCGCGCCGAGTCCAAGTCGATGGCGTCAATGCCCACACCGTACTTCACGATGGCTTTGAGGCGCGTGGCTCCCATGAGCATGGGGCGCGTGATCTTGGCATAGCACATGAGCAGCAGATCGGCATCCGCCAGCTCACGCGCCACCACGTCTTGCGGCGTGCCATCGGGCAACAGCACCAGCTCGGCGCCCCACTGTCGCAAGGCCTCGTCCACCGCTTGCATTTCCAGCTCACGGTCCGTGCGCACCACCTTGAAAGTGGTCGGCAGTCTGCTCAAGTCCATTGGAGGTCCTTCAACTTAATCTCAAAGCCACCACCCCGGCCACGATCACGCAGGCGCCCGCCAGGCGCTGCACGCCAAACCGCTCTTTGAGAATCCACACCGAGAGCACCGTGCCAAAAAGCACCGAGGTTTCACGCAAGGCCGACACCACGGCCACCTGAGCGCGGGTCATGGCCCACAGTGCGATCCCATACGAACCCATCGAGGCCAAGCCTCCCAGGGTGGCCCAGAGCCATCGCTGACGGGCATGGTCCAAGATCGCGGGGCGGCCCTCGCGGCCTCGCTGCCACCACACGATCATCGCGTAAGGAAAACCGTCCAACACGAACAGCATCACCACGTAGGCCGCCACCTCGCCACCTTGCATCTTGGTGATGCGCACGCCCATGCCGTCCACCAGCGTATAACAGCATATGACCGCCGCATTGCCCAGTGCATAGGCGACGGCACGATGGTGGTGCAACGCCTCCGCGGGTCGCGACAACCCCACCAGCATGACACCTACGGTCACGCCCACAATGCCCATCCACGCCGCCAGGCTCAAAGTTTCTGAGAGAAACATCGTGCTGCCCAACGCCACCAACACGGGCGCTGAACCGCGCATGATGGGGTAGGTCGCACTCAGATCGCCATGCTTGTACGCACCGGCCAAGGTGATGTAGTAGGCCACGTGGATGCACAGCGACGTCACCAGGTAAGGCCAAGCCTGCGCAGGCGGCATTCCCAACCAAGCCACCAGCGGCAGGGCCGCCAAGGCCCCCGCAAAATGCACCAAGGCCACGTCAATTTCTTTGTCTTTGGCACCTTTGACCAGGATGTTCCAACTGGCGTGCAGCAAGGCGCCACAAAGCACCACCAAGACGACGGTGGTGTCCATGCGCGACTTAAGGATGGCGGCGGTCGCCGCCGAGTTCGGCCAAGCGCCCGTGGCGCAGTCGGGTGGCGGACAAGGCCCCGGCCTGATCCAAGATCGGATAGGCAATCGAGCAGATGAGCGAGTTCACGCGCTTGAGCTCGCTGATGAGGTCCAGGTGCAAGCTGCTGGTCTCCACGCTTTGCGCGGTGTTGTCACGCAGTCGGGCCAGGTGGGTGGCGGCATAGTCGCGCTCCAGATCACGGAATCGCGCTTTTTCTTCGAGCAGCTTGCGCGCGTCGTGCACATGGCCATCCAAGAACACACTCATGCCCAATCGCAGGTTGGAGAGCAAGCGCTCATGCAGGTGGCAGATCTCTGCCATGCCCGCGTCGGAAAAGCTGCGGCTCTTGCGGATCTTCTTGTCTTCGACATCTTGAATGACGCGCTCCAGGATGTCGCCAATCTGCTCCATGTTGATGGTGAAGGAGATGATGTCGGTCCAGCGCCGTCCTTCGCGTTCGGACAACGCTTCGCGCGAGATTTGGGTCAAATAGAACTTGATGGCGGTGTACAACTCATCGACCGTGTCATCCAGGGCCCGCAGCTCTTCGGCGAGCTTCAAGTCGTTGTTCTTGATGACATCCAGCACACCCCTCAGCATGGTCTCCACCACATCGGCTTGATGCAGCGCCTCGCGAGCCGCGCAACTGATGGCCAGTGTGGGGGTGGCCAGCGCCACCGGGTCCAGGTGGCGAGGCCGGCTCTGAGAAGGTGACAGCGTGGGCGCGGTCAACCAACGCTCCAGCGCATTCGCCAACGGCTGCGTGAACCCGATGAATGACACCGCCATCAACACATTGAAGCCCAGATGGAACACCACCACTTGCTCGGGCACGGTGGACAAATATTCTTGCAGCCAGACATGGGCATGCGGCAACAGCGGGATGGTGAGCAGGCAGCCCGTGACCTTGAACACCAGGTTGCCGATGGGCAGGCGACGTGTGGCCACGTCGGCCTGGCTGGTGGACAGCACGGCCAAAATTCCGCTGCCTACATTGGCGCCTAGCACCAGGCCCAAAGCCACGGTGGACGGCACGATGCCCCCGCCAGCCAACGCAGCGATGAGCAGCACGATGGCCAGCGACGAGTAGGACAGCACCGTGAGCAAGGCCCCCACCAAGATGTCCAGCAATACCTCACTGGGCAAGGCCGCCAACAATTGGCGCACGGTGAGCGATTCGATCAGCGGCTTGGAGGCGGCGCCAATCAATTGCAAGGCCAATGTGATCAGACCCACACCAATGATGACGCGGCCCACGCGGCCTGCGGTCTTCTTTTCCTGGCTGACAAACAGTACCACCCCCGCGAAGATGAGCATGGGCGACAACCAAGACAGATCGAAGGAGAACACCACCACCATGAGCGAGGTGCCTACATCGGCCCCGAGCATGACCGCCAAGGCCGCCGACGTGAGAATGAGGCCACGCCCCACAAATGACGCGACGATGAGGCAAGTGGCTGTGCTGGACTGCACCACGCTGGTGACTGCGATGCCCGCCAACAGCGCACGCGCGCGGTTGCCCACACTGTGGCTGATGACCTGGCGCAAGGTGTCGCCGAACAAGCGCAACACGCCCGTGCGAACGATGTAGGTCCCCCACACCAGCAGGGCGATGGCGGCCAGGAGATTGAGAAGATGCTGCATGGATCGGGTACCGCCACATTGGACCCCGAAGCCCCAAGATTGTCAACAGTATGCAAACCCCATTGACAGTCCGGCCCGTCCCAGCCTATCGTCCGCGGGGTCGGCTGCTCGGGCCATTCGATTTAGGGTGAATTCAGGGTTTTTGGTCACCCCAGTGTCACAAAGCTCGTGCCAAGATGGGGGGTTGTCTTGACCCCTTCACCTTTGAATTTGATTGAGGAGAGTCTCCATGCGCATTTCACGTCTGACCTCTGCGTTGCTGAAAGGCCTGGCCGCCGCGGGCGCGCTGACCCTGGCCTTGGGCGCTGCTGCCCAAAAGACCACTTTGCTGGTGTACACCGCGCTGGAGACTGACCAGCTCAAGGCCTACCAAGAGGGCTTCAACAAGGCCGAGCCCAACATCGAGATCAAGTGGGTGCGTGACTCCACAGGCGTCATCACCGCCAAGCTGTTGGCGGAAAAGGGCAACCCCCAGGCCGACGCCGTGATGGGGGTGGCCGCCTCCAGTCTGGCGCTGCTCGACAAGAACGGCATGCTCGAGCCCTATGCCCCGCTCAACCTCGACGCCATCATGCCCCAGTACCGCGACAAGAAGAACCCGCCGGCCTGGTTCGGCATGGATGTGTGGGGCGCCACCGTTTGCTACAACACCGTCGAGGGCAAGAAGAAAAACATCCCCCAGCCTGAGACATGGAAAGACCTGCTCAAGCCGGCCTACAAGGGCCAGATCGTCATGCCCAATCCAGCCTCCTCAGGCACCGGTTTCTTCGACGTGACCGCCTGGCTCACGCTTTGGGGTGACGACAACGGCAAGGGTGGCGGCTGGAAATTCATGGACGGCCTGCACGAGAACATCGCGCAGTACACCCATTCAGGCTCCAAGCCCTGCAACATGGCCGCCAGTGGCGAGTACGTGGTGGGCATCTCGTTCGAATACCGCGCCAACACCAACAAGGCCAAGGGCGCTCCCATTGAGCTCGTATTCCCCAAAGAAGGCTTGGGTTGGGACTTGGAGTCCTTTGCCATTCACAAAGGCACCAAGAACCTCGCCGCTGCCAAGAAACTGGCTGACTGGGCCTCCAGCAAGGACGCCATGAAGCTGTATGGCAAGAACTTCGCCATCACCGCACAGCCGGGTGTTGCGGAACCTTTGGCCAATGTCCCCAAGGACTACGAAGCTCGCTTGGTGAAGATGGACTTTGTGGCAACCGCGGCAGCGCGTGAGCGTGTACTTGCCGAGTGGAACAAGCGCTACAACGCCAAGTCGGAGAAGAGGTAAGAAGGCATTGTGTCGGCGTATCTCAAGCTCGAGGGCGTTTCCAAGCACTTCGGTGCGTTCACGGCGCTCTCGGGCATCGACTTGGTCATCCCATCGGGAGAATTTGTCTGCTTCCTCGGGCCCTCGGGATGCGGCAAGACCACCTTGCTGCGCATCATCGCCGGCTTGGAAACTCAGAGCGGCGGCCGCATTGAACAGGCGGGGGTGGACATCTCTCGCCGACCACCCTCCGAGCGGGACTACGGCATCGTCTTTCAGTCTTACGCACTCTTCCCCAATCTGAGCGTGGCCGAGAACGTGGCCTACGGCCTGGTCAACCGCAAGTTGCCCAAGGTCCAAGTGCGTTCTCGGGTGGAAGAATTGGTGCGCATGGTGGGTCTGCCCGGCAGCGAAGATAAATTCCCCGCGCAGTTGTCGGGGGGGCAGCAGCAGCGCATCGCGCTGGCCCGTGCCTTGGCCACCTCACCAGGCTTGTTGCTGCTGGACGAGCCGCTGTCGGCGCTTGACGCCATCGTGCGCGTGCATCTGCGCCAGGAGATTCGCAGCCTGCAACGCAAATTGGGCGTGACCACGATCATGGTGACCCACGACCAAGAAGAGGCTCTGGCCGTGGCCGACCGCATCGTGGTCATGAACCATGGCGTCATCGAACAGGTGGGCACGCCGCTGGAGGTCTACCGCCACCCTGCCTCGCCGTTTGTGGCCGACTTTGTGGGCCGTATCAATGTCATCCCCGCCACGGTGGTGGGGGCGCACCGCATTCGGCTCGGTCAGACCGAGTTGGAGTGCCCGCATGACTTGAGCAGCGGCGGCTCGGTGAAGGCCTACCTGAGGCCCGAAGACGTGCTGGCCCGCCCCATCGCACCCACCGACTCCAATGTTTTTGAGGCCCAGATCGACAAGATCGAATTCTTGGGTTCGTATTGCCTTGTGCGCGTGAGCAGCCCTGCGTTGGGGGAGCACAAACTCAATGTCTCGATGTCGCTCAACTTCTTGGGCGAACAACAGCTCGAAGTGGGCGCCACGCTGCCCTTGCGCATCTTGCCGGAGCGTTTGCGACTGTTCTCGTCATGAGCGCCACCGCTCCTTTTGGGACCTCGACCTCTGAGTCTGGCAACCCCCACCGTACCGCCGTGCGTCTGCAAGCGACGGCCAGCGACCGTGTCGCCCACGCGGCACTGGCCCTGGTGGCGCTGTGGCTGTTGGGCTTCTTGGCCGGACCCTTGGTGGCCATCTTGCAGCAAGCCTTGCAGAACGCCGAAGGACGTTTCGTGGGCTTGTCCAACTTCATCGCCTATGCGCAAACGCCTGCACTCCTGACCTCGCTGTGGAACAGCCTCTGGGTATCCGCAGTGGTCACCCTCCTCACGGTGCCTTTGGCCTTTGGCTTTGCGTACGCCCTCACGCGCAGCCGCATGCCCCTCAAGCCCTTGTTTCGCGCAGTGACGCTGATCCCGCTCTTGGCACCGTCGCTGCTGTCGGCCATTTCCCTCATTTACTGGTTTGGCAACCAAGGGGTGTTGAAGGACTTTCTCACCGCGTTGGGGGTGGATCAAATCTATGGGGCCGCAGGCATCGTGGTGGCCGAGATCTTTGCCGTATTCCCCCACGCGGTCATGATCTTGGTGACCGCACTCACCGCCGCCGATGCGCGGCTGTACGAGGCCGCCGATGCCTTGGGCACTTCGGTGACGCGCAAGTTCCTCACCATCACCCTGCCGGGCGCCAAGTACGGCCTCATCAGCGCGAGCCTGGTGGTATTCACGCTGGTCATGACCGACTTTGGCATCCCCAAGGTGATTGGTGGCAACTTCAATGTGCTGGCCACCGATGTGTTCAAGCTGGTCATTGGCCAGCAAGATTTCCAAAAAGGCGCAGTGGTGGCCTTGCTGCTGTTGGCGCCGGCCGTGTTGACCTTCGCCGTCGATCACCTGGTGCAACGCAAGCAAACCGCCATGTTGACCGCGCGCGCGGTGCCGTACCGGCCTAAGCGCGACCCCGCGTTTGATGCGCTCATGACAGCGCTGTGCGGGGCGGTGGCGCTACTCATGCTGGCCATGCTCGGCATGGCCGTGTTTGCATCCTTCGCCAGTTTTTGGCCCTACAACCTCACACCGAGCTGGCGGCACTACGCCATGGGACTGTTCGATGCCGAGGTGGGCGAGGGTTTCCTCAACAGCCTGAAGATGGCCCTCGGCACCGCCGTGGTGGGCACGACGGTGGTGTTTCTCGGCGCTTACCTGTTGGAGAAGACGCCCGGCCCGCGATGGCTGCGATCGGGTGTGCGACTGTTGGCGATGCTGCCCATGGCGGTGCCGGGCCTGGTGCTGGGCTTGGGCTACATCTTCTTCTTCAACGAGCCGGCCAACCCGCTCAACGCCCTTTATCACACGATGACGCTGCTCACCTTGTGCACCATCGTCCACTTCTACACCACTGGCCATTTAACCGCTGTCACCGCACTGAAGGCCTTGGACGCCGAGTTCGAGGCCGTATCAGCCTCGCTCAAAGTGCCCTTTTGGGTCACGCTGCGTCGGGTCACGTTGCCCATCTGCATGCCGGCCATGCTGGACATTGCACGCTACTTTTTTGTCAATGCCATGACCACCATTTCGGCCGTGGTGTTCTTGTATTCGCCCGAGACCAAGGTGGCGTCCATCGCCATCCTCAACCTCGATGAAGCTGGTGAAATCGGCGCCGCTGCGGCATGTGCCGTGATGATTGCCGCCGCCTCCACCATCGCCACCACCTTGTTTTGGCTGCTGTCGCGCTTGATCGAGCGACGCACACAGGCCTGGAAACAAGGCGCCTGATTCGATTTTTTTACAGAACCACTGCTGAGACCGACCATGGACCGTGATCGCATCCTCCTCACACCAGGCCCCCTGACCACCACCTTGCGCACCAAGCTGGCCATGCTCAAGGACTGGGGTTCGTGGGACGCCGACTTCAATGCCGTCACCGCGAGCGTGCGCCAGCACTTGCTGGACATCATCCACGGGCAAGACACCCACGTGGTGGTGCCCTTGCAAGGCAGTGGCACCTTCAGCGTGGAAGCTGCCGTGGCCACCGTGGTGCCTCGTGACGGGCATGTGCTGGTGCCTGACAACGGCGCCTATTGCAAGCGTGCGGCCAAGCTGTCGTCCATGATGGGGCGCAAGGCCACGGTCTTGCCGGTGGCAGAAGATTCGCCCATCTCACCTGCCGACGTAGAAGCCCGTTTGGCGGCCGATCCGTCCATCACCCATGTCATCCTCATCCACTGCGAAACCGGCACGGGCGTGGAAAACCCCTTGGCCGCGGTCGCGGCCGTGTGCGAAAAGCATGGCAAGGGCCTCATTGTGGACGCCATGAGCAGCTTCGCCGCGCTGCCCATCGACGCGCGCAAAGTGCGTTTTGACGCCCTCATTGCGGCCAGCGGGAAATGCCTGGAAGGTGTACCCGGCATGGGGTTTGTGTTCTTGCGTCAGGCCATCTTGGAGACGTGTGCTGGCAACAGTCAGAGCTTGGCCATGGACCTGCACGACCAGCATGTCTACATGGGCAAGACCGGTCAGTGGCGCTTTACGCCCCCCACCCACGTGGTGGTGGCACTGCATGAAGCCATCACGCAATTTGTGGAAGAAGGCGGCCAGCCCGCGCGCCTGGCCCGATACACCCAGAATTACCGCACCCTTGTAGACGGCATGGCCGCCCTGGGGTTCGTGCCGTTTCTCAAGCCCGAGGTGCAGGCTCCAATCATCGTGACCTTTCACGCCCCACATCACCCGAACTACGACTTCAAGCGCTTTTACGAAGCCACCAAGTCGCGCGGATTCATTCTGTACCCGGGCAAGCTCACCCAAGTGGACACCTTCCGCGTCGGCTGCATTGGCGCCATCGGCCGCCAAGAAATGCAGCAGGCCGTCAATGCAGCGGCCGATGCGCTCAAAGAGATGGGCATTCCCAACGGCAAGCCTGCGCGGCTCGGGTAAGCCCCCTAGGCAGGCCCCTTCAGGTCTGCCTAGCATCGAGCAATTTGGATTTTCGTCACGGATCATTCCCATGGCCACTCGACCTGCCAAGCCCACGCCTCGCAACGCCTCGCGCGCAGCGCAGTCTCCCAAAGAGCACCCCGCCATTTCAGCGATTCGCAGCTCCGACACCGGCAAGGTCAAGGTGGCGGTGAGCGACATCGACGGCATCTTGCGCGGCAAGTACTTGCATCGCGACAAATTTTTCAGTGCTGCCGAAGGTGGTTTTGGCTTTTGCGATGTGGTGTTCGGATGGGACTCGCACGACGTGTGCTACGACAACACCACGGTCACCGGATGGCAACATG
>CAZCJB010000112.1:0-8841 GCA_964498795.1 uncultured Rubrivivax sp.
CGGATGGGATGGGCTCTGCGAAGTAACAGTGGGTGCGCTGAAATGGGCCACGAATAAAACTTAGGCAGCGAAGATCCGTCGCTTATGACAGGACCGTGTGACAACTTCAAGACAAGGCAGCATCGTCTCGGACATTGGTGCTCTATGGATCTAAACCTTTGACAATCGGTGGCCTGATTAATTGCGCTCCGTCCCTCTTAAAGAATTTCCAGGATGGCTCCCGTTTTCACAAACCGTCCTCTTGCTTGGTCATTCCGAGATGCCAATGTTGGATCGATCGTCATCGGTTTAAGCATCTGCGGGTGGTCGCAGGCGGAGGACTTCAGTCTTCATGGCCAAGCCACTTGGATCGCGCAGCAAAAAGCGCCTTTCGCTGCGACCTACAGCGGTGAGCGCAGTTTGTCGCCCCATCGCGAGAAGAGCTACTCTTGTACCAGCACCTTGTTTGCAGGAGTGGGTGTCGGAGCATCGACGGAAGTCTTTGTCAACCCGGAGCTGGTCCAAGGCGCTGCCTTGTCCGGGCTGATGGGCCTTGGAGGGCTCACCAACGCCGAATTGCAGAAAACGGCAGGTTCCACGCCACAAGCCTACTGGGCTCGCGCGTTTGTCAGGCATATGGTGAATGTCGACGCCGAGCCGGCCGACGAAGAAGAAATTCCTTCCGCCATCAACCAGCTGGCCAGGCGTCAATCTCGTCAACGCTGGGTCATGACTTGGGGGCGTCTCGCTGTCACGGATGTGTTTGATACCAACCGTTGGGCCCACGATGGCCGTACACAACTGTTGAATTGGTCGTTCCTGACCCACGGCGCGTTTGACTTTGCGGCAGATGCCAGAGGATATTCAACGGGCTTGGTCATCGAGCGATACATGGGGCCTTGGACGTGGCGGTGGGGACGCTTTTTGGTGCCGCAGGAATCCAACGGTTCGACATTGAATCCTCACTGGAGTCGGCAATTCGGTGACCAGGTAGAGTGGCAAGTTGATCACACGGCCTGGGGCGCCAAGGGTGGGTCCATTCGCGGCCTCATATTCCATAACAAGGCCGCCATGGCGGCTTACGGCGACGCATGGTCGACACCATCGTCTGGCGCACCGTTGCCAAAGCCTCTGTCATCCGTTCGGCGCGTCCAGTCCAAGTGGGGTTGGGGATTAAGCTTGGATCAGCAGATTCATGATCAGGTCGGCACCTTTATGCGTATTGGTCAGCATGATGGAAAGACTGAAGCGTATTCATTCACCTCCATCGATCAGTCGAGTTCGTTTGGTTTGATCACCGTTGGCACGGCCTGGCTTCAACCGGACGAAGAGTGGTCACTCGCTTGGGCGGTGAACGGGCTGTCCTCTCCCCACAGACGCTATTTGGCTGCCGGCGGGACTGACTTCTTTTTTGGGAGACGGTGCACTTCGGTATAGACGAGAAGCGATCGTGGAGATTTTGTACGGCGTGCCGCTCACTGCCGCCATCAAAGCGTCCGTGGATTTTCAACACATCACAAATCCTGGTTACAACAGGGATCGCGGGCCCGTGCGGCTGTTGGCCTTGAGACTGCATGCCGAGTTTTAGCGGCCGATGCCTTTCGCGAATGATCACCCACCGTCACGAAGTTTTCATAGGAACTTGCGAGGATGTGATCACCCAATCTGGTGAACATCCGAATGGATTCTGCGCAAAATCTCAAATCCGAGCCGCGGAGCGTCTACTACCGCACGGTATGGATCTCTGACCTTCATTTGGGTACACCAGGATGTCAAGCCCAAGCCCTCCTTGAATTTCTGCGGCTGACCCGTTGTGACACCTTGTACCTGGTAGGAGATATCGTCGACGGATGGCAGCTGAGGAGATCGTGGTACTGGCCGCAGCTCCACAATGACGTGGTGCAGAAGCTGCTCCGAAAGGCACGCAAAGGAACGCGAGTGGTGTTCGTGCCGGGCAATCACGACGAATTTGCGCGCAAGTACGTAGCTCACAATTTTGGCGGTGTGGATGTGGTCAAAGACTGTGTTCACGTCACCGCTGATGGCCGACGACTTTGGGTGACGCATGGCGATTTGTTTGATGGAGTCATTCAATGTGCCAAGTGGTTGGCCTACGCGGGTGATGTGGCCTACGAATTCACGCTCAAGGTCAATCGATATCTCAATCACCTGCGGGCTAAAGTAGGTTTGCCTTATTGGAGTCTGTCCAGGTATCTCAAGCTCAAGGTCAAACGCGCGGTGAGCTATGTGAGTGACTTTGAGGTGGCGGTCGCCAAGGAGGCCAAGAAAAGAGGCGCTGATGGTGTGGTGTGCGGGCACATCCATCATGCTGAAATGCGAATGATTGACGGGATCCTCTATTGCAACGATGGTGATTGGGTGGAATCCATGTCAGCCTTGGTCGAACACCATGACGGCACACTGGAGATCATCTATCGTGGGGAATCCGGCGAATCAATGGCCACGGTAGAAGCTCCCGTGCAGCTGGAACTGACCGTCTAGGCTCGGACCCTCGATCGGGTCTGACCGTTCTTGGTGGGATATTCAGCCAGACGCTGTCCCATCCGTATCGTTTTTCCCTCGGTGAGTTCTGGCGCGACCTTAAAGCCTTGAGGCAAAAACACGATGATGGTGGATCCGTGTTGAAACCATCCCATCTCTTCGCCCTTTTGCAATGAAACGTCGCAGGCGATGTCGGTCGGACCCTCGTATCGTTGATGCAGCAGTGGCTCGACGAAATGAAGACGCAAGCTGGCCACCAAGATCGCAGCCACTGGCGCCAGAGCTACCGGGTGGCCGTCGACCGTTTTGAGGTGAATGACAGCTCGTTCGTTTTTGCAGAAGAGTCTCTCCACGCGCTTCAAGGCGATCGGATTCACGTTCCAGGTATCTCCTCGGTGGAACGTCACCTTCTCCACTTGAGCATCACACGGGGCATGGAAGCGGTGATACATCGAGGAAGTGAGTCGCAAGGTGATGAAAGTCCCGCCCTCGAACCTGGAAGCGGCGCCCGACTGACCGAACAGGTCGCAGACTGAATATGGAAATCCTTTGGCTTGGAACACCTGCCCTTGGACCACCGATCCCGTAGCTCCCACAATGCCATCACAAGGGCTGCTCAACCAGGCCGGGTCTTCATAGATGGGGCGTGCACCGGTCACCAGCTCTCGCGTGAAGCATTCATGGAGACTGTCAAAGCGCTGCCGTTTGGCGTCACTGAGATCTAAGTCTGCAAACAAGCGCCACACGAAGATAGAGGTCTTCGCCACCCAAGGGTGACGGATTTGGCTGAACCAACCCATAAATCGTGTGGCGGCCAGTCTGGGCAGACGGTTGGTGAGCAGGAAGTTCAGGTCCTCCTGATGCAAGAGCCGTTGCCACCAAATTGAAATGCGCATTTCATTCCTTTGTCAAAACTCTTGGCTATACCCGAGGAATCAAAATTTCTTTGGGGTCTTGACCCTTCGATCATGGATGACTCGATGATTTTCACGACCTTGTCTCTGCTGAGTGTGGGCACACTGGCTTGGACGATCCACAAGGCGCAATCGCGATGGTTGCTGTCGCGAGCGAAACATCCCTCGTTGACCGGCCACTCGCGAATGGCCAAACGTCTGGCGGGATGGATCCCCGGGTACGCCTACGATGAATCGGGTTTCCTGGGCTCGGATGGCGCTCCGGCCGATCTGATCGAAATGAGGCGCGCTGGCCTGGACCGTTTGGCTACCGAATTTGAAAGCCGCTTTGCCCGCTCCCAAGAGATGTCGCAGCAGGCCCGACAGGGATTGTCCGACTTGCAGTTCACTGGGGTCTACCGAGTGCCTTTCCAGTACAGCCCCTATTTGCGCAGCCGCTTGAGCATCAGCAGCTTCCTTCAACGCTCCACGGGCGTGATGGTCGAGGACCTGGACGGCAACCACTTCTTCGACCTCACGGGCTCGTACGGAGTGAATCTGTTGGGCTACGACACCTACAAGGCCTGCATTGAAGAAGCCACTCACATCGCCGCCTCTTTGGGACCCGTACTCGGTGCATACCATCCCTGTGTCTTGGACAACGTCAGGCGACTTCAAGTCCTCAGTGGCATGGATGAAGTCACCTTCCATATGTCGGGCACCGAGGCGGTGATGCAAGCTGTACGATTGGCGCGGTATCAAACCGGCAGAAAGTACGTGGTGCGGTTCTGTGGTGCGTACCACGGGTGGTGGGAAGATGTGCAGCCCGGTCCTGGCAACCCAATGCCCCCAAGGGAAACTTATACGCTGCGGGACATGGATGAAAGGAGCCTTCAGGTACTGAGGGACCGCAAGGACATTGCCTGCGTCCTGATCAATCCGCTGCAAGCTTTGCACCCCAATGCCAATGCGCCTGGAGATAACGCCCTGGTGGACAGCAGCCGCAAGGCGGCCTTTGACCGAGTCGCCTACACAGAATGGTTGCAAAAGCTGCGCGAAGTTTGTACCTCGCGTGGGATCGCTCTCATTTTCGATGAGGTCTTCTTGGGGTTCCGCCTGGCACCGGGCGGCGCACAAAGCTACTTCGGAATCACGGCAGACTTGGTGACCTACGGCAAGACCTTGGGAGGCGGCTTGCCCGTAGGCGTTGTGTGTGGAAAGCGGTCCTGGATGAGGCGGTATCGTGAGGACCGGCCTGCTGACATCTGTTTCGCTCGAGGCACTTTCAACGCTCACCCCTATGTGATGGCCGCCATGAATTCCTTTTTGAGGCGGCTGGACACTCAAGAGGTTGTCCGTTGGTACCAAGGCCTCGACGAGCGGTGGGATGGACATGTCAGACAATTCAATGAACGCTTCCAACGAGAGGGTCTGCCGATCCGAGTGTCCAATTTGTCCTCGGTGTGGACGGTGACTTACGTCCAGCCGTCGCGGTACAACTGGATGTATCAGTTCTACCTGCGCATTCATGGCATTGCTCTGTCGTGGGTGGGTACCGGTCGCCTGATCTTCAGCTTGAACTTTTCGGATCAAGACATGCAACAGGTGTTGGAGCGGTTTGTGCAAGCCGGACACCGCATGCGTCAAGACGGCTGGTGGCTCGACGCCCCCTTGCAGACCAATCGAACCATCCGACGCGGCCTCTTCAAAGAGATGATGCTGCGTCGGTGGTCGTCAAAGCCTCAACAAGCTCAATGAGAGCGGACATGGGGCATGGGGTCAATCCATTCACCTTTGAGCATGTACCACGGTGCCTTGTGGTAAAGCCAAATGTCATGGAACGGATCGGTCAGAATTTTGGCCAACCATGCGAACCCTTTTAGCCAGCTTTGCGTCAGTCCCAGCTGAACCACCCGAAACACCAAGGCGCTGACGCCCAGGGCGAACCATCCCATGCCCACATCGTGCGCGTATTCGAGCCAGGATGAATGGGGCTCAATCCAACCTGTCCAGCTCGGACTGATCCATAAGCCCACCGGAATGAAGAGCCACACAGCCATCAACACAATCTTGCGCTGAATGTTGTAGCCGACCTTGATGGCTTCCTTGTGCTCGTCGCTCACCTGGTTGACATGATCGAATCCTCGGGGCTCAAAGAAGAAGTGTCCAGCCTGCCGAGTCACCATTGACAAACACCACGCCAAGAGAGCAGCCCATGCGATGTCGATCAAGCAAATCGCGTAAGCTGCCAGAAATCCCAACGCGCTGATGAGGTGCAGTGTTTGGTTGATGCGGCTGTGGTGATACAAACGGTGATCGTCCCACCGTTGAACTGAAAGTTCGCTCAAGAAGGTTTTCACAATGGCTCCCATGTCGAGGTTCTCCGACTTCTCATGAAGTCTCGGGACATGTTGGGCAAGATCCATGAAAACTCGGTGACGCTAATGTGACCAAGCGGACTTCTCTCCGTCATGATGTTGTCGTCGTCCTGTTCGAGCATGAGGGACATGACGCACACCATCCCACTGGACTTGCAGGTTGAGGACTTTCATTCTGGCCGTACGCCACTCCGGGTGTCAGTGGTGACAGAAACCTACCCACCAGAAGTCAATGGCGTGGCATCGACGGTGGCTCATTTGGTATCAGGCTTGCAGTCCAAAGGCCATCACGTACAGCTGATCAGACCTCGGCAGCAAGCCTCGGAGAACGAGGAGCAGGAAGACCGATTCCACGAAGTGCTGATGCGCGGTGTCAAGATCCCTCACTATCCGAACTTGAGAATGGGGGTGCCCTCCAAGCGTCAATTGGTGCGACTGTGGACATTACGGCGGCCAGATGTGGTCCATATCGCGACTGAGGGACCTCTGGGGTGGTCTGCGCTGCAGGCATGTCGAATTTTGAAGCTTCCGGTGACATCGGATTTCAGGACGAACTTTCACGCCTACAGCCGCCATTATGGGATGGGGTGGTTGAGGAAGCCGATCATGGCTTACCTTCGAAAGTTTCATAATGCGTCGCAGCGGACTTTCGTGCCTACCGAAGCGCTGCGCACTGACTTGGACGGATGCCGGTTCAAGAACCTTCGCGTGATTGGGCGCGGCGTCGATACCGGGTTATTCGATCCCGTCCGTTCAGATCGCGCCTTGCGGTCTCGGTGGGGAGCGGGAGATCAGTCGTTGGTGATCTTGTGTGTCTCTCGTCTAGCCGCCGAGAAAAATCTGGATTTGTTGGCTGGAGCCTTTGAAGCGCTGGTTGCGTCTGCACCTTGGTGTCGACTGGTGTTGGTGGGGGACGGTCCCATGCGGTCGCGCCTGCAAGATCGACTGCCGCAGGCTGTCTTTGCCGGCACCCGTACTGGCCATGACCTAGCGGCCCATTACGCAAGCGCTGACCTGTTTGTGTTTCCGAGTCTGACTGAAACCTACGGCAATGTCACTGCTGAAGCATTGGCGAGTGGTTTACCAGTGATTGCATTTGATTATGCGGCAGCATCCCAGCTCATACGTCAAGATGTGAATGGATGTCTGGTCCCATTTGGAGATTCAAACACCTTCGTTCAGCGCGTGGTGGACCTCGGGTTGAACCGTCAAAAGCTGGAGGTCATGTCAGCCCACGCTCGGCGAACCGCTTTGGGTCTGAGTTGGGACTCTGTCGTCACGCAGTTTGAAGCTCAGTTGGTGCAAGTGGTCAAGGAAAGTGTTGCGTCTTGTGCTTGGCACTCATCCACCACAGAAAACCCATCGCCAGCGAGATGAAGAGACCGAACGCGCCTATCAAGGGCACGATAGGAACCTCAAACCGCGTGCACGTCGCGTAGACGCCCAACATCACCAGGATGCTGGCGTTCTCATTGAAGCCCTGAATGGCGATGGAGCGGCCGGCACTCAACAAGACGAAGCCGCGATGCTGCAGCAGGGCATTCATCGGAACGACCAAAGAGCCGCATAGTGCTCCCAAAAGCGTCATCAGAACCAGCGATCCATATAAGTTGGGAATGGTCGTGGCTGCAGGCAGGCAAAGCCCCAACAGGACGCCAAGCGGCAACAGGCGTCGAGCCCAAATCAACGGGACCCACCGGCCTGCGATCGCGGCTCCGGCGACAATGCCAATCGCCACCAAGCCTTGAAGATAGGCGGCTTGATCCAAGGGTAGCCCCAACACCTCGTCTGCCCAGCGCAAGACGGCAAATTGCAAGGTGGCCGCGATGCCCCAAAAGAGTGTCGTGACACCCAAGGACAGGCCTCCCTCGCGATCTCGCCATAAGATCAGATTGCCTTGCCAAAATTCACGCATCATGGTTCGCGAGTGCCAATGAGCCTTGGGGTAACGTGCCCCACTGTCCGGAATCTTCAGGTTCAACAAGGAGGCCGTGGCGTACAAAATCAAAATGAGAGCCATTGAAGGCAAGTACTGGCTCTGAAGTTCAGGGGGCAGCCACAGCAGGAGCTCGCCCAGCCCAGACATGGTGTGACTCAAGAAGACGGGGCTCACCACCCATCCGCCCAGCACCACCCCTAGCAGCGCGGCTGAAACCACCGATACTTCGATCCAGGCGTTGGCAGTCACCAGCTGTCGGGCAGGAACGATTTCCGTGATAAGTCCGTATTTGGCCGGTGCATAGGCCGATGCGGCCACGCCGACGATCGCGAACCCCAGCACGGGATTCCAGATCCCCACCATCAGCAGAGCCCCCAAGATTTTTAGCGAATTCATCCAAGCCATTAACCGGGCCTTCGCAACGGCATCTGCCAGAGGCCCCAACCATGGGGCCAAGCCCACGTAAGAAAGTGTGAATACAAATTTCAACAAGGGTGCCCACCAACCAGGAAAGTCTCGTTCACGCAACAAGGCGATAGCCACGATGAGCAGCGCGTTATCAGCCAAGGCCGAGGCAAACTGCGCACCGATGACTCGATGAAACCCCTGAGGCAAAGAGGTGTTCGGTCGGTTCGGGCGGGTTGAAGTTGGGTCATTCACAAGCCCGAATGTGCACCTCAGTCATGACGAAGCTGTGACGGACGATGTTTGAATTTCACGAAGCCGTCATATATGCTCATGACACTGAAAAGTTGCATCAAGTACACCAATTTCGTGGATATCTCCGACTTGCCAGAGGCAGGGACCCGTCTCGCTGCGATTGACATGGGGTCCAACAGTTTTCGCTTGGAGATTGGGCAGGTCATCGCCGGTCGGTATCGTCGGCTTGAATACTTCAAGGAAGTCGTTCGACTCGGCGCGGGCCTGGACGACGAGCGCAAGCTGACCGAGGAGGCTGCTCAGCGGGGCTTGGCATGTCTGGCCGCGTTTTCTCAAAAGATTGAGGGGGTCGAACCCAGGCAAGTCCGCGCAGTGGCGACCCAAACTCTGAGAGAGGCCGCCAACCGAGATGAATTTCTATCGCGTGCGCGAAAAGTGCTTGGCCATCCTATCGAGGTGATCTCTGGACGCGAAGAGGCTCGACTGATCT
>CAZCJB010000113.1:0-8777 GCA_964498795.1 uncultured Rubrivivax sp.
TTGGCGTGGGCATGGCGGTGGACTGGGGCTTGTGCCGCTGGGAACAGCCTTGGCGCCACGCTGACCAATTGCGGCCGGTCTCGGCATGGGGCGAGGACATGATTGTCACCAGCTCCAACGAAGCCACCTCCGCGCTCGTGGCGTTGTTGCATGCGCTGGGCCTGCTCAATGAACAAAGCGATCCACACGCGCGCCATGCCCTGCATCAGGCCTTCGAAGATCGTGGGCTGCACACCTTGCGGATTGCGGGCACGCGCAAGGAAGGTGGCTGGGGCAACGCCGTCGGCTCAGGAGTGGGTCAGATCCAGATGACCGCCTGGGACACGGTCCGACTGCTCTGGCTGCTGGACCCGCAAGCTCCCGTGGCCCCGTGGCCCGGCGCCTGCGCCTTGCTCAGTCCATCGAGCCGAGACCGCATCCTGGCCTGGTTGGCCGACCAAGGCCTGCACGAAATCTTGTCGACAGCCCTGGTGCAGAGCCTGCCGGGCCATCAGCCTGGCATTCCTGCACGTATGCCTGCGCGCTGGCGAGAAGGACCTCATGCGATCAGGGTCGGCGACCGCCAGCTTCCAGGCGATCTTCAGGCCTGGAATGCGCGGGCACAGGTCACCTTCTGGCACAAAACCGGCACCACCGAAAATTACGCCTCCGATGCCGGTATCGTGCGTGGCGTGGGTGGCTACCAACGCCACTACCTCGTGGCGCTGCTCACGAACCTGGGCACACGTTATGCACCCGACCCGCGTTGCGCCACCACGTGGCGATTGGCCGCGCTCGGTGCCTCCATCGACGCCACCTTGGCGGCTTGGTTGGACTCCACTGCTCGCTCAGAAAGGCCCTCATGACTTGGACGACTCTGACGCCTGGAGCCCTGGTGGCGGTGATTGCGCCAGCCGGCCCGGCCGCGGCGGATCAAGTGGCCTTGGTCACGCCGCTTATCGAGGCCCAGGGATGGCAGGCACGGCTCTATCCCAGTTGCCGACAGGCCGACCGGTACTTGGCCGGCTCTGACGATCAGCGTTTGGCCGATCTCCACGCCGCCTTCGAGGATCCACAAGTGCGTGCGGTGATCTGCCTTCGCGGGGGATACGGATGTGGAAGGCTTCTTGAGCGAGTCGACGCCACCCTGATGCGCCAACATGACAAACCCTTCGTGGGTTACAGCGACATCACGGCCTTGCACGCGTTGCGCCAACGCCTTGGCCTCATGGGGTTGCATGGCCCGATGCTGGCCTCTGACTTGGTGCGTCCGGGTCGAGAGGCCGACGCTCAAGCCCTGTTCGAGTTGTTGCGCAACGGACTGACCCAGGGAGTCACCTGGGCGCCCGCACTCGAAAGTGATCTTCATGGATTGGGACAAGACGCCGCAGGCACCACCGGTGTTGTCCAAGGCCCCTTGCTCGGTGGCAATCTCAGCCTGATCGCCGCGTTGGCGGGCACGCCCTACGCCATGCCGCTCGACGGGGCGATTCTGTTCTTTGAAGAAGTGGCTGAAGCACCCTACCGCGTGGATCGCATGCTGGTGCAACTGCGTCAATGTGGCGCTTTGCAGGCGGCGGCGGGCTTTCTTGTGGGTCGCTTTTCCGATGAGGCCAGTCCGCGGCAGGTGCTCGAGGAGTTCTTGGCGCCCTTGGGCAAACCGATTTTGGCGGGCTGGCCGACCGGGCATGGCACACCGCATCTCACCCTGCCTCTGGGCGCCCATTGCCGCTTGGACACTGCGGCAGGCACACTCACACTGCTGCAAGATGTGATCTTGCCGCCTTCACACTGAACTCCATCGAGCTTTTCCATGCACCCTGCATCCGCCACCCAACACCTTCAAGTCCATCGCTATCAAGCCTTGGTCCCCGGGCCCCGGCTCATCATCACGGGCGCCGTGCACGGCAACGAGACCTGCGGCACCCGAGCCATCGAGCGGGTGATCCAAGAGTTGTCTCGCGGCGACTATGAAATCACACGAGGGCAAGTCACCTTCGTCCCTGTGTGCAATCCGAAGGCCTACGCCCATCAACGCCGAGCCGCAGACCGCAACCTCAACCGTCGCCTGCAGCCCTCCCCTGCTCCCCAGGATTACGAAGATCACGTGGCCAATGTGTTGTGCCCGCTGCTCGCGCAGCACGACGTGCTCCTCGACCTGCATTCGTTTCGAGGCCCAGGGCAAGCGTTCATCTTGAGAGGACCGGATGACAACGTGGGGACGCTCGAGCCATTTGCGCATGCGCAAGCGGAAGCGCGCCTCGCGGCCCACCTGGGGCCCCGTCGGGTCGTGGACGGATGGATGTCCTCATACGCGGCGGGCATTGAGGCGCGCCGGGCCCGCGCTGCGGCGGGCGACGCGGCGGCGGCCGCCGCCATTGAAGATCCTTTGTACGGCGTGGGCACCACCGAGTACATGCGCTCACAAGGGGGGTATGCGGTCACGCTGGAGTGCGGTCAACACCTCGACCCGCAGGCCCCCGACGTCGCCTATCGGGCCATACGCCAAACCTTGGCCTTGCTGGGCTTGGCTGACTTGCCCCTACAACCCCCCGCTGCGTCCTTCGAATGCTTGCAACTGGCCTATGTGGTCGATCGTCATGCCGAAAACGACCAGTTTGTTCGGCCTTGGTCCAGCTTCGATCCTTTGACGCCTGGCGAATTGATTGCGAGGCGCGCTGACGGCACCGAGGTGCGGGCCTCTCAGGCGGGTTACATCGTCTTCCCGGACGTGGGAGCCCAACCAGGGCATGAGTGGTTTTATGTCGCACAAGCCAGCCCGCGGGGACTCTAGGCGTGCTGCCGTCACAGCCCAACACTGCTAAACTTCACTCCATGATCACGCATCAATGGCCTTCCATGCCCCGCCCAGGTCGACTCCTCGACCGGGGAGCTTGGCCCTGGCGTCGCTCGTCGAACTTCGACTGATGCGCTGACCGGCGCCGCTGTCTCAGCGACACCGTTCTTTCCCCCACACGCAATCCAGCCGCAGACGTTGGATCGGCACCCCCAGGGACTTTTTCGTGATCACTGAACTCGAATTCAAGAGCCTCGCCGCTGCAGGCTACAACCGTATCCCTCTCATTGCTGAGGCCTTTGCGGATCTCGAGACGCCGCTGTCGCTGTATCTCAAACTGGCCAGCGGACAGCCGCGCAGCTTTCTGCTGGAGTCGGTGGTGGGGGGCGAGCGCTTTGGACGTTACTCCTTTATCGGCTTGCCGGCGCGCACCTTGCTCGCAGCGCGGGGCTTTCGCACCGAGGTCGTCACCGATGACAAGGTGGTCGAGACCGATGAGGGCAACCCTCTGGACTTCATCGCGCGTTACCAAGCCCGGTTCAAAGTCGCTCTCACCCCCGGGCTGCCGCGCTTTTGCGGAGGGCTGGCGGGCTACTTTGGCTACGACGCGGTCCGCTATATCGAGCCCAAACTGTCTGGCACGTGGAAGGCGGGTGGCATCGACACACCCGACATCCTCTTGCTGCAGACCGAAGAGCTGGCGGTCATCGACAACCTCTCTGGGCGTCTGTACCTCATCGTCTATGCCGACCCGAGCCAGAGCGAAGCCTACTTCCATGCCAAACGTCGGTTGGCCGAATTGGGAGACCGGCTGCGCTTCAGCGTCACGGCGCCGCAAGTGCGCCGAGGCACAGCGCATCGTGTGGAGCGTGAATTTGAAAAAGCCGACTACCTGAAGGCCGTGGAGCGTTCCAAGGAGTACATCGCCAATGGCGACATGATGCAAGTGCAAATCGGACAGCGGCTCAAGAAGCGCTACACCGAAAGTCCCTTGTCCCTTTACCGAGCGCTGAGGTCCTTGAATCCCTCGCCTTACATGTATTTTTACGACATGGGCGACTTTCAAATTGTGGGGGCCTCGCCCGAGATTTTGGTTCGTCAGGAACACACGCCGCTTGGAGACAAGGTGACGATACGACCGTTGGCGGGCACGCGTCCTCGAGGAGCCACCCCCGAACAAGACCTCGCGCTTGAAGCAGAACTGTCTGCGGATCCCAAAGAGCGTGCCGAGCATCTCATGCTCATCGACCTGGCGCGCAATGACATCGGCCGCATCGCCACCACAGGTTCGGTCAAGGTCACCGAAGCCTTTGTCGTGGAGCGGTACTCCCACGTGATGCACATCGTCAGCAATGTCGAGGGTTTGCTCAAGCCGGAGATGTCCAACTTGGACGTCTTGCGTGCCACCTTCCCGGCGGGCACGCTCACGGGGGCTCCCAAAGTGCGAGCCATGGAAATCATCGACGAGCTCGAGCCTGTTAAGCGTGGCATCTACGGGGGCGCATGCGGTTACCTCAGCTTTGCCGGGGACATGGACTTGGCCATCGCCATTCGCACGGGCATCGTTCGCGACGGCACGCTTTATGTGCAAGCGGCTGCCGGTGTGGTCGCGGACTCGGTGCCCGAGCTCGAGTGGAAAGAGACCGAAGCCAAAGCCCGCGCCTTGATCCGAGCAGCCGAGCTGGTCGAGGAGGGCTTTTGATGTTGCTCATGATCGACAACTACGACAGTTTCACCTACAACTTGGTGCAGTACTTCGCCGAGTTGGGTGAAGAGGTGCGCGTGGTGCGCAATGATCAGATCACGGTTGAAGACATTGCCTCGCTGCGTCCGGATCGCTTGGTGATCTCACCGGGCCCTTGTGCACCCGCGCAGGCGGGCATCTGCCTGAAAGCCATTGCCCATTTCACCGGGCGTTTGCCCATTCTGGGGGTGTGCTTGGGCCACCAAGCCATTGGCGCGGCCCTGGGTGGACGCATTGTGCGATCGAAGGTGCAAATGCACGGCAAGGCGAGCACCCTGCACACCGACCAGCGGGGTGTATTTGCCGACTTGCCGGAGCGTTTCCAGGTCATCCGCTACCATTCCTTGGCCATCGAAGAGAGCAGCCTTCCGGCTGTCCTGGAGATCACGGCCAGGTCTGAAGACGGTGAGATCATGGGGGTGCGCCATCGTGAATTGGCTGGCTCTGCCACCCCGGTGGAAGGTGTGCAATTTCATCCTGAATCCATTCTCAGTGAGCACGGTCATGCCTTGCTCAACAACTTTCTTCGCATGGGGATACACCAATGATTGATCTGCGCAGTGACACGGTGACCCAACCCACGGCAGCGATGCGCGCTGCAATGGCTGCCGCATCCGTGGGCGACGATGTGTTTGGTGATGATCCCACCGTCAATGCCTTGCAATCGCGGCTTGCTGCCATGCTGGGCAAGGAGGCTGCGCTGTTCATGCCCACCGGCACACAAAGCAATTTGTGTGGTCTCATGGCCCACTGCGAGCGCGGCGATGAATTCCTCGTGGGTCAGATGGCCCACACCTACCGTTGGGAGGGCGGGGGTGCGGCCGTCTTGGGCAGCATTCAACCTCAACCTTTGCCTCAACAAAGCGATGGGTCCATTGCACTGTCCGACATCGAGGCCAACATCAAGCCGGATGATGCGCACTTTGCTCGCACGCGCTTGTTGGCGTTGGAGAACACCTGGGGAGGCAAAGTGCTTCCTATGCCGTACATCGAATCCGCGACCTCCCTGGCACGATCCAAAGGCCTGGCCACCCATCTCGATGGAGCGCGGCTGTTCAATGCGGCCGTGGCTCAGGCCAAGTTGCAGGGCACTACATCGCAAGCCGAGGTCTTGCGGATTGCGCAATATTTCGACTCGGTGTCGGTCTGCTTCAGCAAAGGCCTCGGAACCCCAGTGGGCTCGGCGCTGGTCGGCTCCAAGGCACTGATCGCCAAAGCCCACCGCATTCGCAAGATGTTGGGTGGTGGCATGCGGCAGGTGGGCGTGTTGGCCGCCGCCGCGCTGCATGCCCTGGATCACCATGTGGAGCGACTGGATGACGATCACCGTTTGGCGACCCGTTTGGCTCAAGGATTGCAAGGGCTGCCTGGCGTGACGGTCGAGATGCCTCACACCAATTTGGTTTTTGTCGATCTGGAACCCCATCGGGCTTTGGGTGCGGTGGACCGCTTGCGGCAAGCGGGCGTGTTGTGCACGGGCTTGTACCGGCTGCGCCTGGTCACCCACCTGGATGTCCACGCCGACGATATCGAACGCGCCATCGAAGCCTTTCGGCGCGTGGTCTGAGATCTACTCCTCCCCTTCATCGTTCCCACCCACCCGGCATCGCCCCATTTGTCGACGAGAGTTCCCATGCCTATCACCAACTCCGAAGCGCTGACGCGCGTGATTGAACACCGAGAGATCTTCCACGACGAGATGCTGGCGCTCATGCGTCGCATCATGAGCGGAGAGATGTCTCCCGTCATGATCGCCGCGCTCATGATGGGATTGCGAGTGAAGAAGGAAACCGTGGGGGAGATCGCCGCGGCCGCGCAGGTCATGCGCGAATTCGCCACGCCCGTACCGGTGCAAGATCGCACCCACTTGGTGGACATTGTGGGGACGGGCGGAGACGGCTCTCACACGTTCAATATTTCCACGGCCTCCATGTTCGTGGCTGCGGCTGCGGGCGCGCGCGTGGCCAAGCATGCGGGGCGCAGCGTGTCTTCCACCTCGGGTTCGGCCGATGTCATGGAGGCCTTGGGGGCTTTTCTGGGCCTCAACGCGGACCAAGTCGCCATCTGTCTGGAGGAAACTGGAATCGGCTACATGTTTGCGCCCAACCACCATGCGGCAATGAAGCATGCGGCTCCGGTGCGCAAGGAACTGGGCGTTCGCACTTTGTTCAACATCCTGGGGCCGCTGACCAACCCGGCCGGGGCCCCCAATCAGTTGCTGGGAGTGTTCCATCCTGACCTCGTGGGTATCCAGGTGCGAGTGCTCCAACGCCTGGGCAGCGAACATGTCCTGGTGGTCTATGGCATGAATGGCATGGACGAGATCTCGTTGTCTGGAGAGACCTTGGTGGGTGAGCTCAAAGACGGCCACATCAAGGAGTACATGGTGCATCCCAGTGACTTTGGCTTGCCCGTGTACGACTCGAGGGTGCTCAAGGTGGCCAACGCTCAAGAGTCCGTTCGCTGCATTCATCAAGCCCTGTCCAATGAGGACGGTCCGGTTCGAGACGTGGTGCTTCTCAACGCTGGCGCGGCGCTGTACTGCGCTGGGGTGGCCTCCAGCGTGGCCGAAGGCGTACGCCAAGCGCGTGATGCAGTGGCCAGCGGCACTGCGCGTGCCAAGCTGGATCTGTATGTGCGCGTGTCGCAGCGGTTCCGACCTGCACCCTGAATTCATCCGACTGACGCCATGTCTGACATCCTTCAACGCATCGTTGCGGTCAAGCATCAAGAAATCAAGGCAGCCCAGGCCCACACCAGCCTGCAAGCATTGCAGCACAGGGCACGCGCGCCGCGTGAGGTGCGCGATTTTGAGGCGGCCTTGCGTCGGCGCATCGCGGCCAAGCAATCGGCAGTCATTGCCGAGGTCAAGAAAGCCAGCCCCAGCAAAGGCGTGTTGCGCGAGGACTTTTCCCCCGCCGATATCGCGCGCAGCTACGCGCGTCATGGTGCGACTTGCTTGAGCGTGCTGACCGACGTGCAGTTCTTTCAAGGCAGTGCGGCTTACCTGCAGGCCGCGCGCTTGGCCTGCGACCTGCCGGTGTTGCGCAAAGACTTCATCGTGGATGAATACCAAGTCTTTGAGGCCCGTGTCATGGGGGCCGATGCGATTTTGCTCATCGCTGCCTGTTTAGAGGACTCGCAAATGCGTTCGCTGGAGGCTTGCGCTCACGAGTTGGGGTTGTCAGTCTTGGTCGAAGTCCATGACGGCGACGAACTTGAGCGCGCGCTGCGGCTGAGCACCTCTCTGCTGGGTATCAACAATCGCAACCTGCGCACCTTTGAGGTCTCGCTCGACACGACACTGGATCTGCTGTCGCGTGTGCCCGCAGACAAATTGTTGGTGACCGAGAGCGGCATCTTGCGCCCCGATGATGTGAGCCGCATGCGATCTCATGGGGTGCACGCCTTTTTGGTGGGCGAAGCCTTTATGCGGGCGGCCGACCCCGGGGCGGCGCTTGCCACGCTGTTCTCGTGAGTTCCATCACTGCGATCACTGCGCGCGACCTGCCCGAGCTCTTGGCCACGCTGCCAGAGGACTGGGCCCACGTCCTCCCTGGCTGGACCCCTGCGCTGCAACACGAGCTCGTCTGCCGAATTCAAGCCGTCTCGCTGGACCGGCCGATCGCGCCCTCGGATCCCTTTCGGGCCTTGAGGCTCACGAGCCCCGACCAGGTTCGCGTGGTGGTGCTGGGCCAAGACCCTTACCCCGGGCCCGGGCATGCCGATGGCCTGGCGTTCTCTGCGGCCCGGGGCCGCCCGGCTTCGTTGCGTCGGATTTTCGCGGTCCTGTCAGCCGACCGACCTGGCTTCATGCCGCCGCCTGGCGGTCAGCTTGACGCTTGGGCCCGACAGGGTGTGCTCCTGCTCAATCCGGTCTTGACGGTCGAAGTCGGACGCATTGGGAGCCACCTGCACTGTGGTTGGCAAGCGCTCACATCTCAAATCATCCAATATCTGTGTAAACGCGATGCCCCGCCGGCCTTTCTGCTGTGGGGCTCCAAGGCTCAGGCCTTCTTTGACGAGGCTCAGCCGCCTGGCAGCCGACCCCCCGTGCTGCGCACCCGTCACCCGTCCAACGACTTTCGCCGCGAGTTCATGGCCGAAGGCAGCCACTTTGTGGCCACCGCCCACCAGGTCAACTGGTGGGCCCTGTGAGGGCCCAATCCCGAAGGTCAGGCAAGAAATGTGCTACCATCTACGGTTCCGCGTGGAGGGGTGCCCGAGTGGCTAAAGGGGGCAGACTGTAAATCTGTT